>NZ_JAJCXD010000018.1:0-82549 GCF_021056305.1 Actinokineospora sp. PR83 | reverse complement strand
CGGTGACCAGCTCGGCGGCCCGGCCGTCGCGGGCCAGGCCGTCGAGCCGGGCGATCTCGCCCGCCAGGGCGGTGACCTCGGCGGCGAGCCTGCCCCTGGCGACCCGCTCGGCCGCCGCCCGCTCCCGCCGCAACCGCGACGGGCGGCGGCGCAGCGCCACCGGCACCCCGACCAGCAGCACCGCGGCACCGGCGAACGCCCACGGCGCCACCGCCGCCGCCCGGGCCAGCGGGTCCGCGTCGGCCGAGGGTGAGACCAGGGCGGCGGCCCGCGCCGCCCTGGTCTCACCGACCTCCTCGACCAGCAGCGACCCCAGTTGCAGCGGGTCCGGGCCCCACTCGGCGAGCCGGAAGAAGTTCCGCCCGTAGTAGGAGTCGCGGGCGGTGCGGACGACGTCGGGTTCCGGGCCCGCCATGTCCACCCAGCGCCCGCGGACCACGACCACCAGGTCGCGCGGGAAGCGGGCGCCCAGGCGGTGGACGAGGTCGGTGGCCGGGCCCGCGGGCAGCACGGCGATCCGCACCGCCAGGTCCGGCCCGGCCCGCGTCCACCGCTCGTCCTCCTCCGCGGCGGGCACGCCGGGGCCGGTGTGCACCGAGCGGGCGGCGAGGTCGGCGGCGACCCGCTCGACCTGCGCGACCTCGGCGGGCACCGGGGCGGCGGGCTCGGCGTACGGGCGGTCCTCGGCCAGGGCGGTCAGCACGAACTCGGTCAGGTCCGCGGTGCCGAGGACGGCGGCGACCTCGGCCATGTCCTCCGGGCTGATCAGCCGGTGGCTGCGCCCCACCTCCACCCGCAGGCCGCTCACCACGACCAGCCGGTCCCCGCCGTACTCGTCCTGCACCCTGCGGATCTCGTCGCGGTGGCGGTCGCGGCTGTCGATGCCGGAGAACGGCAGCAGCAGCAGCTTCCAGCCCGCCCGCTCCAACTCCGGGCGCACCCGGCCCTCGTCGACGACGGCGGGGGCGCCGGGGAGCCGGGCGACGTGGTCGTCCGCCAGCGCCCGCACGGCCTCCTCGGCGGTCCAGGGGATCGGCGCGTCCGCGGCGGTGGTCGTGGTGGCCGCCGGGGCGGAGACCGACGGCTCACCACCGCCGTGGGTGGCCAGGAACCTGATGCCCGCGATGACGAACGGCGTGCTGAACAGCAGGAGCACCACCAGGAGGACCAGGGTCGTGTCCCGCCGCGCGCTCTCACCCTTCGCCACCGAAAGAGCATAGGCAGTGCGGTCCCATACCGGCGCAAACCACCCATAGCGCACGTGACCGGTCACCGCCGGTCACCCCGCTACGCTCGTCGTGTGACAGCCGAGCCCGATCGCTCCCAGCCGGTCCGCCGCATGACCGCGATCGTGGCGATCGGTGTCGCCGGGCTGCTGACCGTCCTCGGCCTGCTCCTGGTCATCGGCGCCTTCACCGAGGACTCCGCGATCGAGTCCGACACCGGCCGGGCCAACGCCGACGTGGTGAGCGTGGCCTTCGGCCGCACCCTGGTCCGCTTCCAGACCCCCGACGGCGCCGAGCACACCCCGTCGGGGGGCGTGCTCTACCCCGAGGCGCTGGAGGAGGGGCAGGTGGTGCGGGTGGAGTACGACCAGGGCAACCCGGACCTGGTCCGGGTCGCCGGTCGCGGCGCGACGCTGACCGTGCTGCCGGTGAGCACCACCCTGCTGGTGGGGTGGCTGGTCGTCGGCGGGCTGGTCTGGTGGTTGCGCAGCCGGGGTCCGCTGCACATCCGCCCGCTGCTGCCGCGCCGCATCCGCGTGTGACGGTCCCGCGTTCCGGTCAGTACTGGTTCGGCTGACCGTCGTTCGGGTGGGGGAAGTGCTGCGCGGGCTGCTGCGGCGCCTGCGCGCCCGGGTACTGCCTGCCGCCCGTGGGCTGCGGGGGGATGGTGCCCTGGTAGTGCCCGGCCTGCGGCGGCGGGTCCTGGGTGAACTGGCCTTGGCCGTACTGCGGCTCCTGCGGGTACTGGCTCGGCTGGGGCCCGGCCTGCGGCGGCGGGGCGGGCTGGGCGGAGTGGGCGCCGTGGGTCGAGTGGGCGAGCAGGCGCTGGTGGTCGGCGGCGCGCTGCTGCTCGGCCTGGTGGCGGGCCGTGTTGGCCTCCACGTGCTCGCGCATCCGCGGGATCTCGTGCTCGGCCCGGTCGAGCCACTGGGTCCAGCGCTGCTGCATCGGCTTGATCAGACCGCCGCCGACGCCGACGACCGCGATGCCGCCGATGGTGGCCAGGACGGTGATGAGGACGGGGGTGGTGACGGTGGTGGCGATGCCGACCTGGTTCAGCGCGGCGATCACCCCGAGCCCGACGATGAACACCGAGGCGGCGGTGGCCAGCACCTTGCCGTAGGACAACCCGCCCATGGTGTTGGCGATGAAGTCCCTGGCGGCCTTGGCGACGGCCGCGGCCACCACCACGATGACGATCGCCACCGCGGCCCTGGGCAGCCATGCCACGATGTCGCTGAGCAACTGCGAGACCGGGTTGCTGCCCCACACGCCGAAGGCGATCTGCAGCGTGATCAGCAGGATCGCGTAGTAGACGAGCTTGGCGATGATGTCCGAGGCGTCGTACTTCGACCTGGCCAGCGCGGTCTTGACCCCGCCGCGCTCGACGACGCGGTCGAACCCGACCCGCTCCAGGACGGCGTTCACCGCCTTGGCCAGGAACTTCGCCACGAACCAGCCGATCACCAGGATGAGCAGGAACCCGAGCAGCCTGGGCACGGAGGTGGCCACCACCTGCCACGCCTGGGACACACCGCTCCCGAAGTCCACGGCGGCCACGGTCGACGTCGACGTCACAGCCTTCCCCTTTCCGTCACGGACCGGGGGCCTACCCGGGGCTCGGGGGCGTACACGTGGACCACACGTCCGGGGGTCAGCCCGTGCGGTAGAAGTCGAGCAGCACCGGGGCCAGCACGCTCTCCTCGACCTGGTGGGTCTGCTCCGGCAGCACGGCGACGGTGACGTCCGGCAGCGCCGCGGCGGCGGCCTCGGCACCGCGCACCAGGGTCTCCGGGCTGGCGCCGCCGTGGCAGACCAGGGCGGGGACGGCGACCGCCGACAGGTCCGGCACCGAGCCGTCCCCGACGACCCGCCCGTCGTAGGGGAGCGTGTGCGCCATGCCCACCAGGTAGCCCCAGGCCGGGCCGCGGCGCATGGCGTCGACCGCCGCCGCGGGCATCCCGGTCGCCCCCAGGAACGCCGCCACCGCGCCCTCCCGGTCGCCCGCGGCGATCCGGGCCTCCTGCTCCTCGGCGTAGGTCGGCGACCCGGCGCCGAACGGCGGCTCGTACACCGCGACCCGCTCCGCGGGCACCCCCGCCGCCACGGCCTTGAGCACCAGCACCCCACCCGAGGACATCCCGTAGAGCCGCGCGCCCCCGCCGACGGCCTCGACCACCGCGGCGAGGTCTTCGAACTCCCGCTCCACGGCGTACCCCGGCGCGTCCCCGCTCCCGCCGCGCCCGCGCCGGTGGTAGCTGACCGCGCTGAACTCCCCGGCCAGCCCGGCCGCCAGCCCCGCGGTCGACCCGGCATCCATGAACGCCCCGCCGACCAGCACCACCGGCGGCCCCGACCCCACCACGTCGAACTCGATCCCGACACCGTCCGCCGAACGCACCTTCGCCATGGCGCCCAGCCTCCCGCGCCCCACCGACAATCCCGGTCGAGCGGTCCCTCAGCCGCCGCGCCACCAGCCCAGCGCCTGCTCGGCCACCCCCGGTGCCGCCACCAGCAGCCCGTCCGCGGGCAGCCGCACCGCGTCGCGCCCCGACCGGTCCAGCACCACCGCCCCCGACTCCGACGCCAGCGCCACCGCGGCGGCCACCTCGTGCTCCCGGCAGCCGTGCAGCACCGCCGCCGCCGCGTGCCCCAGCGCCACCTGGGCGACCGCCAGCGCCGACGAGCCCAGCACCCGCACCCGAGCCGTGGCCGCCCCGGCCCGCTCGATGAACCCGGCCAGACCCGGCCACGGCCCACCCGACACCAGCTCCGTGCACACGATCGCCCCCGCCACCGAGGTCCGGTCCCGCAGCGCGATCCGCACCCCGTTCACCCGCGCCCCGCGCGACCTGGCCGCGGCGTAGATGCGGCCGCGGAACGGGTCGGCGACCACCCCGACCACCGGGCCGTCCGCGTCGACCAGGGCCAGGCTGTAGGCGCACCAGGGGATGCCCGCGGCGTAGTTGGCGGTGCCGTCGAGCGGGTCGACCACCCACCGGTAGCGGGACCCGGCCTCCGCGCCGAAGGTGGAGCTGATCACCGGGATGCCGGGGAACTCCGCGGTCAGCACCCGCCGGGTGTGCCGCTCCAGGGTGTGGTCGGTGTCGGTGACCCAGTCGAACGGCGACTCCGGGGTGTCCAGGACCGCGTCCCGGCCCGCCGTCGCGGTGATCACGTCGGTGGCGTCGTTGGCGAGCCTGCCCGCGCTCTCCAGGGCCCTGGAGAGCAGCCCGGGGTCCACCTGGCCGCGCGGACGCGGTGACATGAGGGTCATGCCGACCTAGGGTGACCACCTCTGGTGTCCGGTTCACGACCCCCAGGTGACCAAACGACGATGGTCGGGCCAAGGTCGCGCGGGGCACCGGCTGTTCGGCGGCCGTTCGCCCGACTGCCACGCCAAGGTCGATCCCGGCTGCGACGGTCGGACCCGTGCGCGTCGCCATCGTCACCGAGAGCTTCCTGCCGCAGGTCAACGGGGTCACCAACTCCGTGCTGCGGGTGGTGGAGCACCTGCAGCACCGGGGCCACCCGGCGCTCGTCGTGGCCCCGGGGCCCGGCCAGGACCGTTACCGGCACGCCGAGGTCACCAGGGTCCCGGCCGTCGGTGTACCGATGATCACATCGCTGCCGATCGGGGTGCCCACCCGCCGGGTGCTCACCGAACTGGCCGCGTTCGACCCGGACGTGGTGCACCTGGCGTCACCGTTTGTGCTCGGCGCGGGCGGGCTCTGGGCGGCCAACCGGCTCGGCGTGCCGACGGTCGCGGTCTACCAGACCGACGTCGCCGGGTTCGCCGCCGCCTACGGCCTCAGCCGCGGCTCCCGGGCCGCCTGGCGCTGGATCCGCAGGCTGCACGCGGGCGCGGACCGGACCCTGGCCCCGTCGACCGCCGCGGTCGACGACCTCACCGCGCACGGCGTGCCCCGAGTGCACCGCTGGGGCCGCGGCGTCGACACCGACCGCTTTCGCCCCGACCGCGCCAGCCGGGCGCTGCGCGCGGAGCTGGCGCCGAACGGGGAACTGCTCGTCGGCTACGTCGGCAGGCTCGCCCCGGAGAAGCAGGTGCACCGCCTCGCCGCCCTGCACGGGGTGCCCGGGGTCCGGGTGGTCGTCGTCGGCGAGGGGCCCGCCGAGGAGTCGCTGCGCGCCCTGCTGCCCGGCGCCGCGTTCCTCGGCTTCCGCGACGGCACCGCGCTCGCCGAGGCCTACGCCAGCCTCGACGTGTTCGTGCACACCGGCCCGCACGAGACCTTCTGCCAGGCCGTGCAGGAGGCGATGGCCTCCGGGCTGCCGGTGATCGCCCCGGACGCGGGCGGCCCGCGCGACCTGGTCCGCCCCGGCCGCACCGGGCTGCTGCTCGACCCGGCGGAGTTCGACCTGCGCGGCGCCGTCGACCGGCTGGCCGACCCGCTGACCCGCCGCCGGATGGGCGCCGCCGCCCGCGCCGCGGTCCGCGACCGGGGCTGGGCCCGGGTGTGCGAGGAGTTGCTCGGCCACTACCGGGCGGTGCTCGACGACACCCGCGCGGTGGCCGCCTGAGGCGTTTCTCGTACGCTGCCGCACATGGCGCGCGCCGGTTTGGACAAGGACCCGCACGACATCGCCGAGATGTTCGACGGTGTCGCCCAGGGCTACGACCGCACCAACACGGTCATGACACTCGGGTTCGACCGCCGCTGGCGCGAGCAGACCCGCCGCGTCCTCGACGCCCGCCCGGGGGAGAAGGTCCTCGACCTCGCCGCGGGCACCGCGGTGTCCACCGTGGAGTACGCCCGCTCCGGCGCCTGGTGCGTCGCCGCCGACTTCTCGCTGCCGATGCTCTCCGGCGGCGCGGGCCGGGGCGTGCCCAGGGTCGCCGCGGACGCCTTCCACCTCCCGTTCGCCGACGACGCGTTCGACGCGGTCACCGTCACCTTCGGACTGCGCAACATGGTTCCCGCGGTGGCGGCGCTCGCCGAGATGCGCCGGGTCGTGCGGCCGGGCGGTCGGCTGGTGGTGTGCGAGGTGTCGCAGCCGCCGCTGCGCGCCCTGCGCTGGCTCTACCACAACACGGTGCTGCGGGCGGTACCGCTGATCACCCGCCCGTTCTCCTCCAACGGCGAGGCCTACGCCTACCTGGCGGAGTCCATGCGCGACTGGCACGACCAGCGCTCGGTCGCCGAACTGGTCGCCAAGGCGGGCTGGACCGAGGTCGAGTGGCGCGACCTCACCTTCGGCGTGGTCGCCCTGCACCGCGCGGTCAAGCCGTGACCGCCTCCCGCCCGGTCTGCCACCGGTCCACCCGCCGCATCAGGTAGAGCACCGCGGCCGCGGCGACGACCGTCAGCCCCGCACCCACCGCGGCGGCGGCGTACACGGCCCCGAACGCGGCCACCGTGTGCCCGCCAGCCAGCACCACCCCGACCGCTTCGGCCACCAAGGCCAGCAGGGACGCACCCCACCACAGCCCGACGACCCACCCGGTCGGCACCGCCCGCAGGTCGGCACCGCGCGGCGGCACGTCCGGGTTGCTCGCCCGCCACACGTCGGACACCACCACCGCGGGCAACCACAGGTTCAGCCCCGGCGCGAACCAGGCGCCCACCACCCACCCCGGCCCCAGCCGGTGCGGCGCCGCGCAGATCCGCGCCGAGTTCGCCCGGGCCTGCCACAGCCAGGCCGCGAAGGCCGCCGTGGACGCCACCGAGCCCGCCAGCCACACCCAGGCCAGCGTCACCGCCCGCGCGTTGGCGGCCACGAGCTGCGCCGCCTCCGCCGCCGGGTCGCGCACCAGCGCGTAGGAACCCCACGCCTGCCAGGCCGCCGAGCAGGCGACCAGGGCGGTGACCGCGATCAGCGCGGACGCGGTGCAGCGGGCGGTGTGCGCGGGCCGCACGATCGGCACGTCGTCCGGCGGTGCGGCAGGCGCGTGGTCGTCCGTCCGCGCCACACCGGTCATCTCGGTCATCGAGGGTGCGCCTCCTGGCGGGCCGTGGTCGACCCGGGGAACATCGTGACCCGCCGTACACCCGTTTCACCAGACCCCGGCACCGGATGTCCACGCGGGCGCTGCGCGAACGGCACTCCCCGGGCACGCCCTAGACTGGGCCGCATGACGACTTCTTCGATCAGCAGGCGCAAGGCTGGCGAGGACGCCGAGGTGATCGTCGTGGGCGCGGGCCCCGCAGGCTCGACCGCGGCCACGTACCTCGCCCGCGCGGGCTTGGACGTCCTGCTGCTCGAGAAGAGCACCTTCCCCCGCGAGAAGGTCTGCGGCGACGGCCTCACCCCCCGCGGCGTCAAGCAGCTCATCGACCTGGGCGTCGACACCAGGGAAGAGGCGGGCTGGCTGCACAACCGCGGCCTGCGCGTGGTCGGCGGCGGGGTCACCCTGGAACTGGACTGGCCGGACCTGGCCACCTTCCCCCCGTACGGCGTCGTCCGCCCCCGCCAGGACTTCGACGAGATGCTGGCCCGCACCGCCCAGCGCGCGGGCGCCCGCCTGCTGGAGCAGACCACGGTCACCGGCGCCGTCACCGACGACCGCACCGGCCGCGTCGTCGGCGTGACCGCCAAGGCGGGCCCGGACAAGACCCCGGTCACCTACCGGGCCCCCCTGGTCCTGGCCTGCGACGGCGTCTCCGCCCGCCTGGCCCTCTCGGTCGGCCTGGACAAGATCGAGTCCCGCCCGATGGGCGTCGCGGTCCGCCGCTACTACGCCAGCCCCCGCAGCAAGGACGACTACCTGGAGTCGCACCTGGAGCTGTGGGACAGGTCCGACCCGGCCAACCCGGTCCTGCTCCCCGGCTACGGCTGGATCTTCGGCATGGGCGACGGCACGGTCAACGTCGGCCTGGGCATCCTGTCCACGTCGAAGGCGTTCGGCAGCACCGACTACCGCAAGCTGCTCACGTCCTGGCTGGACGGAACCCCCGAGGAGTGGGGCTTCCGCGAGCACAACGCCACCGGCAAGATCGGCGGCGCAGCCCTCCCCATGGGCTTCAACCGCACCCCCCACTACCGCGACGGCCTCCTCCTGGTCGGCGACGCGGGCGGCATGGTCAACCCCTTCAACGGCGAGGGCATCGGCTACGCCATGGAGTCGGCCAGGATCGCCGCCGAGTGCACCATCCAGGCCCTGGCCCGCGCCGAGGGCCCGGCCAGGGAAAAGGCCCTGCACGGCTACCCCGTCGCCCTGCAGCAGGCGCTCGGCAGCTACTACCGCCTGGGCAACATCTTCTCCAAGCTCATCGGCAACCCGAAGGTCATGGCCCTCGCCACCAAGTACGGCCTCCCCCGCCAGACCCTGATGAAGCTCGTGCTCAAGCTCCTGGCGGGCCTCTACGACCCCAAGGACGGCGACGCGTTCGACAAGGTCATCGTCGCCGCCACCAAGATGGCCCCCACCGTCTGACCCCGGCGGACGGGTCGGGGGCGGCGAGCCCCCGATCCGCTGTCCCGCAAGGACCTGCCGCGAAGCGAGGGAGGACTCCGATGGGCGCGTTCGACGTGCCGCTGGACGACGAACGCACCCAATTGGAAGCGTTCGTCGAGGAGTACCGCACCACCATCGAGGCGACGCTCGACTCCCTCACCGAGGAACAGGCCCGCCGCGCACTCGTCCCGTCGGCGACGACGCTGCTCGGGCTGCTCAAGCACGTCACGTGGATGCAACGGGTGTGGTTCGAGGAGTGCGTCGGTGGCACGCCCCGCCGGGAACTCGGCCTGGTGGCGAATCCGGACGAGTCCTTCCGGCTCGTTGAGGACGACACCATCGCCTCGGTTAGCACGGCCCACCGGGAAGCCTGCGCCACGGCCCGGACCGTGGTGGCGGACCTGCCGCTGGACACCGTCGTGACCGGCCACCGGGCCGGACCGCGCACGCTCCGCTGGGTGTACCTGCAGGTCCTGCGGGAACTGGCCCACCACTGCGGCCACGCGGACATCCTGCGCGAACAGCTACTCGCCGAGTCTCGGGGTTAGGGCCTGTCCTCAGAGCCGCCCAACCCCAACAAACCGCTGGCCCGGCTACCAGCCACCCAAAACCCCACCGGCGCAGTGACAACCGGCCACCCCGCCAACCGCCGGACCGGCCCCCAACTGCCCGGTTGGGTGGATGTGCTCGGCGGGCGACCACCCTTGAAACCGCCGGTCCGGCTACGCGAATGCCCGGGTACGTGGATGTGCTCGGCGGACGACCACCCTCGAAACCGCCAGCCCGGCTACGCCCCTGCCCGGGTGGGTGGATGTGTTTGGCCGGGGGTGGCGATCATGTGCAAGCCTGTCCTGGCGGTGGGGCATCCCTTCAGCCCCACCCTGTCACGCTGGGCCACATGATCGCCGTAGGGGCCCCGGCCAAGCACATCCACCCAGCCGGGCACACCCACCAGACTTTCGGCGGCCGAAGGACACGGCTCAGGCCCCAGAATGGCCACGGCCGAACCTTCGCCCTCAAGTCGGCCGCACCACACGGGGCGTGCGGTCAACCGGGTTCGGACTCCCAGCGGTAGCAACGCAAAACCGGCAGCAGCACAAACCGAGTCCAAGCCCCAGGTAGCAGCACACCGCCCCACCTCGGCCGCCGCTCCCGCTCGACCGCCGCCGCTTATCCACAGCCCCCGGCTGCCCCTTGCCATTTCAAGATCAACGCCCTAAACCACACCATCCACAGCCCCCACCCTCCCTGGGGATTGCGGGCCCTGGGGCCATTTTATCGAGGCGGGGTCCGGTTCGGGGAGATGTCGATCTTGCCTGTGGACAACTCGGGCGAGCGGGCAGCAATACACCCGTACTGGTGAGTCCGCCCAGGTCAAGCTCATGAGAATGGTCACGCAGAGTTGTCCGGGACCCAGGGTTTCGCGTTGTGAGCCGCGTCCTACACTGGCCCCGGTGCTTGTGAACCCGTTCACATCAGGCCGCGCTGGCTTGTGAATGTTTTCACAATCATCACCCGATCGCATGGTATGGGTTAGGGCTGCCTAACAACGGGTGGTGTGACCGATGCCCCATAGGGTTCGGGCCGGAGGAAGCGGGAAAGGACGACGGAGTGCCCATGCTCGTAGCCCAATCTTCGGACGTGTCGTCGGACCTGGGGATCTACCTCCCCCTGGTGGTGATGTTCGCGCTGGCCGCGGCGTTCGCGGTGTTCTCCGCGCTCCTGGGGCCGCTGGTCGGGCCCAGCCGCTACAACCGGGCGAAGTTCCAGGCCTATGAGTGCGGCATCGAGCCATCGCCGCAGCCGGTGGTGGGCGGTGGCCGCGTGCCGGTCGCCTACTACCTGACGGCCATGCTGTTCATCCTGTTCGACATCGAGATGGTGTTCCTCTACCCGTTCGCGGTGTCGGCGGACGTCCTCGGTCTGTTCGGACTGGTCGAGATCTTCTTGTTCATCGCGACGGTCGGCTTCGCCTACGCCTACGTGTGGCGGCGCGGCGGCCTCGACTGGAACTGACGGGAGGCACTGAGGTCATGGGACTCGAGGAGAAGCTCCCCAACGGCATCATGCTGGCCAGCTTGGAGAAGCTGGTGAACTGGGGCCGCAAGAACTCGCTGTGGCCCGCCACCTTCGGGCTGGCCTGCTGCGCGATCGAGATGATGACGACCGGCGGACCCCGCTACGACATCGCCCGGTTCGGCATGGAGGCCTTCCGCGCCTCGCCGCGCCAGGCCGACCTGATGATCGTCGCGGGCCGGGTGACCAACAAGATGGCCCCGGTGCTGCGCCAGATCTACGACCAGATGGCCGAGCCGCGCTGGGTGCTGGCCATGGGCGTGTGCGCCTCCTCCGGCGGCATGTTCAACAACTACGCCGTGGTGCAGGGCGTCGACCACATCGTCCCGGTCGACATGTACCTGCCCGGCTGCCCGCCGCGGCCGGAGATGCTGATCGACGCGATCCTGAAGCTGCACGCCAAGATCGGCGACGAGCCGATCAACGCCGCCAGGGCCGCGATCCGCGCCCAGAGCGGCGCCCGCACCGAGCTCATCGCGTCCACCGTGAAGTACGCGAAGAAGTGAGGTGAACCCGAATGGCTGACGACAAACCCACCACACCCGAAGCCGACGCCGGTCACGAGATCGGCGGCGCGGACTCCTCCGCCCAGCAGCCCGACGAGGGCTTGCAGGTCACCGGCCCCGGTGACGCCGAGCCCAAGGCCCCGCTGGTCACCGGCCGCACCCGCAGCGGCATGTTCGGCATCAGCGGCACCGGCGACACCTCCGGTTTCGGCGGCCTGCGCCTGCCCGCGTTCAGCCCGGCCCCGGCCGAGCGGCCCTACGGCGGCTGGTTCGACGAGTTCGCCGACGACCTCACCGCCGCGCTGGCCAACCGCGACATCCCCGCCTCCGCCATCCAGCAGGTGACCGTCTCCCACGGGGAGATCACCTTCTACGTGCGCCGCGAGCACCTGCTGGAGCTGTGCCGCACGCTGCGCGACGAGCCCGCGCTGCGGTTCGAGCTGTGCAGCTCGGTGTCCGGTGTGGACTACGGCGTGGACGTGCCGCAGCGGCTGCACTCGGTCTACCACCTGACCTCCATGACGTTCCGCCGCCGCATCCGGCTGGAGGTCGCCCTCGACGTCGACGACGCGCACGTGCCGTCGATCGTCGAGGTCTACCCGACCGC
This sequence comes from Actinokineospora sp. PR83, assembly GCF_021056305.1. Lineage (NCBI taxonomy): Bacteria > Bacillati > Actinomycetota > Actinomycetes > Pseudonocardiales > Pseudonocardiaceae > Actinokineospora > Actinokineospora sp. PR83. The sequence continues at coordinate 70,717 of NZ_JAJCXD010000018.1, read as the reverse complement.
CGACTGGCACGAGCGCGAGGCGTGGGACATGTTCGGCATCGTCTACGACGGCCACCCCGCGCTGACCCGCATCCTCATGCCGGACGACTGGGACGGCCACCCCCAGCGCAAGGACTACCCGCTCGGCGGCATCCCCGTCGAGTACAAGGGCGCGGAGATCCCTCCGCCCGACCAGCGGAGGTCGTACTCGTGACCACCTCACACGGGACGCAGGCCGAGCACCTGTCCGACGCCGCCACCGGCACCGACACCACCGCCGAGGGCAGCGACAGCACCGCCCAGGCCGACTACGCCCAGGAGCGCGAGACCACCGAGGGCCGCGTCTACACGGTCACCGGCGGCGACTGGGACGACGTGCTCGAAGACGCGATCCACGACGAGCGGATCGTGATCAACCTCGGCCCGCAGCACCCGTCGACGCACGGCGTGCTGCGGCTGGTGCTGGAGCTGGAGGGCGAGACCGTCACCCAGGCCCGGTCGGTCATCGGGTACCTGCACACCGGCATCGAGAAGAACTGCGAGTACCGCACCTGGACCCAGGGCGTCACCTTCGTGACGCGCATGGACTACCTGGCGCCGCTGTCGAACGAGGCCGCGTACTGCCTGGCGGTGGAGAAGCTGCTCGGCGTCGAGGCGCCGCGGCGCGCGCAGGTCATCCGGGTCATCCTGCTGGAGATCAACCGGATCAGCTCGCACCTGGTGGCGCTGGCCACCGGTGGCATGGAGCTGGGTTCGCTGACCGCGATGACCTCCGGGTTCCGCGAGCGCGAGGAAGCCCTGCACCTGCTGGAGCACCTGACCGGCCTGCGGATGAACCACGCGTTCATCCGCCCCGGCGGCGTCGCCCAGGACCTGCCGGACGACTACGCGAGCAAGATCGGCGAGTTCGTCAAGGTGATGGAGAAGCGCCTGCCGGACTACGACAAGCTGCTCACCGGTCAGCCGATCTGGCGCAACCGGCTCAAGGACGTCGGCTACCTCCCGGTGGACGCCTGCCTGGCGCTGGGCGTCACCGGTCCGGTGCTGCGCAGCGCGGGCCTGGCCTGGGACCTGCGCAAGGTGGAGCCGTACCTCGGCTACGAGGAGTACGACTTCGAGGTCCCGACCGACACCGCCGCGGACTCCTTCGCCCGCTACCTGCTGCGGCTGGAGGAGATCCACCAGTCGCTGCGGATCATCAAGCAGGCGGTGAAGAAGCTGGAGCCCGGCCCGGTCATGGTGGCCGACCAGAAGATCGCCTGGCCCGCCAAGCTGTCCATCGGCGCCGACGGCATGGGCAACTCCCTGGAGCACGTCCGCAAGATCATGGGCCAGTCCATGGAGTCGCTGATCCACCACTTCAAGCTGGTCACCGAGGGCTTCGCGGTCCCGGCGGGCCAGGTGTACGTGCCGATCGAGTCGCCGCGCGGGGAGCTGGGCTACCACCTGGTCTCCGACGGCGGCACCCGGCCGCTGCGCGTGCACGTGCGCGAACCCAGCTTCGTCAACCTCCAGGCCATGCCCGCGATGAGCGAGGGCGGCATGGTCGCCGACGTCATCGCGGCCGTCGCCTCGCTCGACCCGGTGATGGGGGGATGTGACCGATGAGCAGCACCGGTTCCACCTACGGCGGCTCCGGCGTCGGTGCCGGGGACACCCACCAGGCGACGGTGCGCGACACCGACGTCCTGGGCGTCTCCCCGGTCCCGGCCGAGCACCTGGTGGCCGAGTACGTCGAGGACCTGAGCGTCTTCGACCCGATCGTGGGCAAGGCCCAGGCGATCATCACCCGCTACCCGCAGTCGCGCTCGGCGTTGCTGCCGATGCTGCACCTGGTGCAGTCGGTGGAGGGCCGGGTGAGCCAGGCGGGCATCCAGTTCTGCGCCGCGCAGCTCGACCTGACCGCGGCCGAGGTCAGCGCCGTGGCGACCTTCTACACCATGTACAAGCGCAAGACCTGCGGTGAGCACCTGGTCAGCGTGTGCACCAACACGCTGTGCGCGGTGCTCGGCGGTGACGACATCTACCGCACGCTCGGCGAGCACCTGGGTTCCGACGGGAAGAAGCTGGGGCACAACGAGACCGCGGGCGAGCCGGGGGAGCCGGGCTCGATCACGCTGGAGCACGCCGAGTGCCTGGCGGCCTGCGACCTCGGCCCGGTCATCCAGGTGAACTACGAGTTCTTCGACAACCAGACCCCGGAGTCGGCGGTCGCCCTGGTCGACGCGCTGCGCGCCGGTGAGAAGCCCGCCCCCACCCGGGGTGCCCCGCTGCGCGACTTCCGCACCGCGGAGCTGGAGCTGGCCGGGTTCTGGCCGGAGGACGAGGCGGACTACCGCGCCAGTGTGGACGGTCCGTCCGCAGCGGTGGAGACCCTGCGCGGCGCCAAGCTCGCCGAGGACCGCGGTTGGACCGCCGTGCCCTACCCGCACGACGCGCCGCTGCCGGAGGTGGAGAAGAAATGACCGAACCGACTACCGCACCGGGCCCGAACAAGCCCGCGCCGGTCACCCCGGTCCTCACCAAGCGCTGGCTGTCGCCCACCTCGTGGTCGATCAAGACCTACGAGCAGCTCGAGGGCTACACCGCGCTGCGCAAGGCGCTGGGCGGGACCCCCGAGCAGCTCGTCGAGCTGGTCAAGGCCTCCGGCCTGCGCGGCCGCGGCGGCGCCGGGTTCCCGGCGGGCGTCAAGTGGTCGTTCATGCCGCCCAACGAGGACAAGCCGCACTACCTGGTGATCAACGCCGACGAGGGCGAACCCGGGACGTGCAAGGACATCCCGCTGATGATGGCCGACCCGCACTCGCTGATCGAGGGCTGCGTCATCGCCTCGTACGCGATGCGCTCGCACCACTGCTTCATCTACGTGCGCGGCGAGGCCCTGCACTGCATCCGCCGCCTCAACGCGGCGGTGCGCGAGGCGAAGGCCGCGGGCTACCTGGGGACGAACATCCTCGGCTCCGGGTTCGACCTGGAGATCACCGTGCACGCGGGCGCGGGCGCCTACATCTGCGGTGAGGAGACGGCGCTGCTCGACTCGCTGGAGGGCCGCCGCGGCCAGCCCCGCCTCAAGCCGCCGTTCCCGGCGGCTGCGGGCCTCTACGCCGCGCCCACCACGGTGAACAACGTCGAGACCATCGCCAGCGTTCCCTTCATCGTCAACGGCGGGTCGGACTGGTTCCGCACCATGGGCACCGAGAAGTCGCCCGGCCCGAAGATCTACTCGATCTCCGGGCACGTCACCAACCCCGGCCAGTTCGAGGCGCCGCTGGGCACCACGCTGCGCGAGCTGCTGGAGCTGGCCGGTGGCATGAAGGACGGCATCCCGCTGAAGTTCTGGACGCCGGGTGGCTCGTCCACGCCGATGTTCACCGCCGAGCACCTCGACGTCCCGCTGGACTTCGAGGGCGCGGCCGGGGCGGGCTCGATGCTGGGCACCACCGCGGTGATGGTCTTCAACGAGACCGTGTCCGTGCCGTGGGCGGTCATGAAGTGGACCCAGTTCTACGAGCACGAGTCCTGCGGCAAGTGCACCCCGTGCCGCGAGGGCACCTACTGGCTGACCGGCATCCTGGAGCGGATGGTCGCCGGGCAGGGCACGGCCGCGGACATCGAGACGCTGCTCGACATCTGCGACAACATCCTGGGCCGCTCGTTCTGCGCCCTCGGTGACGGCGCGGTCAGCCCGATCACCAGCGGCATCAAGTACTTCCGGGACGAGTTCCTCGCGCTCTGCGACCAGAACGCGAAGACCTCCGCCCCAGCACTCGCGGGAGCGCACTCATGACGATCGCGCCGGAGAACCCCACCACGACCGAGAAGCCCCCGGTGCCCGAGGGCCACGTGCGGCTGGTCATCGACGGGGTGGAGGTCGACGCGCCCAAGGGCGAGCTGGTCATCCGCACCGCCGAGCGGCTCGGCATCACCATCCCCCGGTTCTGCGACCACCCCCTGCTCGACCCGGCCGGTGCCTGCCGCCAGTGCCTGGTCGACGTGGAGATGGGCGGGCGGCCGATGCCCAAGCCGCAGGCGTCCTGCACCATCACCGTCGCCGACGGCATGGTGGTCAAGACCCAGCTCACCTCCCCGGTCGCCGACAAGGCCCAGCAGGGTGTGATGGAGCTGCTGCTCATCAACCACCCGCTGGACTGCCCGATCTGCGACAAGGGCGGCGAGTGCCCGCTGCAGAACCAGGCGATGGCGCACGGGCGCACCGAGTCCCGCTTCGTCGAGACCAAGCGCACCTTCCCCAAGCCGCTGCCGATCTCCACCCAGGTGCTGCTGGACCGGGAGCGCTGCGTGCTCTGCCAGCGCTGCACCCGGTTCTCCGCGCAGATCGCGGGCGACCCGTTCATCGAGCTGCTCGAACGCGGCGCCCAGCAGCAGATCGGCATCGCCGAGGAGAAGCCGTTCCAGAGCTACTTCTCCGGCAACACCATCCAGATCTGCCCGGTCGGCGCGCTCACCTCCGCCGCCTACCGGTTCCGGTCGCGGCCGTTCGACCTGGTGTCCACGCCCAGCGTGTGCGAGCACTGCTCGTCGGGCTGCGCGCAGCGCACCGACTGGCGGCGCGGCAAGGTCATGCGCAAGCTCGCGGGCGACGACCCGGAGGTGAACGAGGAGTGGCTGTGCGACAAGGGCCGCTTCGCGTTCCGCTACACCGGGGTCGGCGACCGCGTCACCCGGCCGATGGTCCGCGACCGCGCGACCGGTGAGCTGGTCGAGACGAGCTGGACCGACGCGCTCCAGGTCGCGGCCGAGGGCCTGGCCAGGGCGCGCGACGGCAAGGGCGCCGCGGTGCTCACCGGCGGTCGGCTGACCGTCGAGGACGCCTACGCCTACGCCAAGTTCGCCCGGATCGCGCTGCGCACCAACGACATCGACTTCCGGGCCCGGCCGCACTCGTCCGAGGAACTGGACTTCCTCGCCTCCGCGGTCGTCGGCACCACCCCGGAGACCGGTGTCTCCTACGCCGACCTGGAAGCGGCGCCCGCGGTGCTCACCGTGGCCTTCGAGGCCGAGGAGGAGTCGCCGATCGTGTTCCTGCGGCTGCGCAAGGCGGCCCGCAAGAACAGGGCGCGGGTGTTCCACGTCGGGCAGTGGACCAGCCCCAGCGTGGAGAAGACCTCCGGCACCCTGCTGGCCTGCGCCCCGGGCGCCGAGCCCGCCGCGCTCGACGGCCTGGGCACCCACGCCCCGGACGCCGCCGCCGCGCTGGGCGCCCCCGGTGCGGTGATCCTCGTCGGCGAGCGCGCCGCCGAGGTCCCCGGCCTGTTCAGCGCCGTGCTGCGGCTGGCCGGGACCACCGGCGCCAAGGTCGCCTGGGTGCCGCGCCGCGCCGGTGAGCGCGGCGCGCTCGACGCCGGTGCCGCCCCGACCCTGCTGCCCGGCGGGCGCCTGGTCAGCGACCACCGCGCCCGCGCCGTGGTCGAGCAGGTGTGGGGCCTGGCCGAGGGCAGCCTGCCCCCGGCGCCGGGCCGCGACACCGACGGCATCCTCTCCGCCGCGTCCGTCGGCATGATCGACGGCCTGGTCGTCGGCGGTGTCGACCCGTTCGACCTGCCCGACCCGCAGCTCGCCGAGCGGGCGCTGGCCGCAACCGGGTTCGTCGTGAGCCTGGAACTGCGGCACAGCGCGGTCACCGCGCACGCCGACGTGGTCCTGCCCATCGCCCCGGCGGTGGAGAAGTCCGGCTCCTACGTCAACTGGGAGGGCCGGGTCCGCCCGTTCGGCAACACCCTGGAGGGCACCGGCGCGCTGCCGGACTGCCGGGTGCTGGACTCGCTCGCCGTCGAGATGGACGTCGACCTGTTCACCCAGACCCCGGCCGCCAGCGCGGCCGACCTGGCCAGGCTGCCGTCCGTGGCGCGCACCGCCACCGCCCCCTCGGTCACCGCCGAACCGGTCGCCCCGGCCGCCGGGCAGGCCGTGCTGTCGACCTGGCGGATGCTGCTGGACGACGGGTCGCTCCAGGTGGACGAGCCGCACCTGGCGGGCACCGCCCGCCCGGTCGTGGCCCGGGTCTCGCCCGGCACCGCCACCGCACTGGGCGTGGCACCGGGCGGCGACATCAGCGTCTCCACCAACCGGGGCGCGCTGACCCTGCCGGTGCTGATCGCCGACCTGCCCGACGGCGTGGTCTGGCTGCCCGCGAACTCGCCCGGCTCGGCTCCCCGCCGGGTCCTCGGGGCAGGCCACGGCGACGTGGTGTCCGTGAACGCTGGAGGCAACGCATGACCAGGGCACAACTGCTCGCGGACGACCCGCTCTGGCTGATCCTGGTCAAGGCCGTGGCACTGCTGCTGCTCGGCGCCCTGGCCACCATGGCGATGATCATCCTGGAGCGCAAGATCGTCGCCAGGATGCAGCACCGCCCCGGTCCCAACCGGGTCGGGCCGAACGGCTGGTTCCAGTCCATCGCGGACGCGATCAAGCTCCCGTTCAAGGAGCAGATCATCCCGGACACGGCCGACCGGAAGGTCTACTTCCTGGCGCCGATCATCTCCACCATCCCGGCGTTCCTCGCCTTCTCGGTGATCCCGTTCGGCCCCGAGGTCTCGATCTTCGGCGAGCGCACCGTGCTCCAGCTCGTCGACCTGCCGGTCGGCGTGCTGGTGGTGCTGGCCTGCTCCTCGCTCGGCGTCTACGGCATCGTGCTCGCGGGCTGGGCCTCCGGCTCGCCGTACCCGCTGCTCGGTGGTCTGCGCTCGGCGGCGCAGGTGATCTCCTACGAGATCGCCATGGGCCTGTCGATCGTGGCGGTCATCCTCTACACCGGGTCGATGTCCACCGGCGACATCGTCGACGCGCAATCGACCGGCTGGTACTTCTACCTGCTGATCCCCAGCTTCATCATCTACTGCATCTCCATGGTCGGTGAGACCAACCGCGCCCCGTTCGACCTCCCCGAGGCCGAGTCGGAGCTGGTCGGCGGCTTCCACACCGAGTACAGCTCGATGAAGTTCGCGCTGTTCTTCCTCGCCGAGTACGTCAACATGGTCATCGTCTCCGCGTTCGCCACCACGCTGTTCCTCGGCGGGTACATGGCGCCGTGGCCGGTGTCGCTGATCGGCGACAACTACTTCAACACCGGCTGGTGGCCGCTGCTGTGGTTCTTCACCAAGACCTGGTTCTTCCTCTTCGTGTTCATCTGGCTGCGCGGCACCCTGCCCCGGATGCGCTACGACCAGTTCATGCGGCTGGGCTGGAAGATCCTGGTCCCGGCCAACCTGGTCTGGATCGTGCTGGTGGTCGCGCTGCGCGCGTTCCGCAACGAGGCGGAGATCTCCGCGACGACGATCCTGGTCGCGGGCGGCATCGTGCTCCTGGTCCTGATCGGGCTCAGCTTCCTGCTGCCCGACCGGGCCGCGCCGGACGAGGACGCCGACCGCGTGCCGGTCACCGGCGGCGGCTACCCGATCCCGCCGCTGGACCTGGTCGTCCCGGACAAGGACGCCGCGGCCCCGCGCCGGGTGCGCCGCAAGCGCCAGACCGCGTCGGTGGGCGCGGGCGCCGAGAAGGAGACTGAGCAGTGAGCATCTTCGACCCTCTGAAGGGATTCGGGGTCACGTTCAGCACGATGTTCAAGAAGGTCGTGACTGAGGAGTACCCCGAGAACTTCCCCGGCACCGCGCCCCGCTACCACGGCCGCCACCAGCTCAACCGGCACCCGGACGGGCTGGAGAAGTGCGTCGGCTGCGAGCTGTGCGCGTGGGCCTGCCCGGCGGACGCGATCTTCGTCGAGGGCGGCGACAACTCCGACGACGAGCGCTACTCCCCGGGGGAGCGCTACGGCGCCGACTACCAGATCAACTACCTGCGCTGCATCGGCTGCGGCCTGTGCATCGAGGCCTGCCCGACCCGCTCGCTGACCATGCTCAACGACTTCGAGCTGGCCGACGACGACCGGCAGCGGCTGATCTACACCAAGGAGCAGCTCCTCGCGCCGCTGCTGCCGGGCATGGAGCAGCCGCCGCACCCGATGCGCCTCGGCGACAACGAGCAGGACTACTACGTCAACGGCCCGCAGCTCGCCCGAGGGGAGACGCCCAAGTGAGCGCCACCATGCTCCTCGCCCAGCAGGGCGCAGCCACCGTCTCCACCGGTGAGGCCGTGTCCTTCTGGATCCTGGGCCCGCTCGCCCTCGCGGGCGCGCTGGGCATGATCTTCGCCCGCAACGCGGTGCACTCCGCGCTGTTCCTGGTGATGACGATGCTCAGCCTCGGCTGCATCTACATGGTCCAGCAGGCGCCGTTCCTGGGCTTCGTGCAGATCATCGTCTACACCGGCGCGATCATGATGCTGTTCCTGTTCGTGCTGATGCTCGTCGGCCGCGACGCCTCGGACTCGGTGGTCGAGGTGCTGCGCGGTCAGCGGCTGTGGGCAGGCATCCTCGGGGTCGGCCTCGCGGTGCTGCTGACCGGCGCGGTGGCCCGCTCGCTGACCGACGTCACCGACCAGGGCCTCGCCGCCGACACCGCCAACGGCGGTCGCGGCAACGTGGCCAACATCGGGCAGCTCATCTTCTCGGACTACCTGTTCCCGTTCGAGCTGACCTCGGCGCTGCTGATCACCGCCGCCGTCGGCGCGATGATCCTCGGCTACGTCAACCGCGAGCAGCGCGGTCGCAGGACGCAGAAGGAACTGGTCGAGGCCCGCTTCCGCGGCGAGCACGACCGGCCGTCCCCGCTGCCCGGCCCCGGTGTGTTCGCCACCGCCAACTCGGTGGCCACCCCGGCCCTGCTGCCCGACGGCTCGGTCGCCCCGGAGTCGCTGTCGCGGCTCATCGAGTCCACCACCGCGGACAAGCTCGCCGCCGAGCGCGAGTCCGTCGCGGGCACCGGCCCGGCCGTCGGGACCCGCGCGCTCGCCCCCGGCAAGGAGGAGTCGCAATGACGCCGACGTACTACCTGCTGCTGTCCGCGCTGCTGTTCACGATCGGCGCCGTCGGCGTGCTGGTGCGGCGCAACGCCATCGTCGTGTTCATGTGCATCGAGCTGATGCTCAACGCGGTGAACCTGTCGCTGGTGACCTTCGCCCGGCTCAACGGCGACCTGCACGGGCAGGTCATGGGGTTCTTCGTGATGGTCGTCGCGGCCGCCGAGGTCGTGGTCGGCCTGGCGATCATCCTGTCGATCTTCCGCACCCGCCGGACCGCGTCGGTCGACGACTCGAACCTGCTGAAGTACTAAGGGGAACTCGGTGACCGGAACGTTCAACCTGGCGCTGGACACCCAGCCCGCGGCCGGGGCGGCGAGCGCGGCCTGGCTGCTGCTGGTCCTGCCCGCCCTCGGCGCCGCCGTCCTGCTGATCGGCGGCAGGCGCACCAACAAGTGGGGCCACCTGCTCGGCAGCGGGATGGTCATCGCGGCCTTCGCCTACGCGGTGGTGCTGTTCTTCGACACGACCTCGCTCGCGGCCGAGGACCGGCTGCGCGACCTGCACCTGTTCGACTGGATCTCGGTCAACCAGCTCTCGGTCGACTTCGGCCTGCGGCTGGACCCGCTGTCCATCACGTTCGTGCTGCTGATCACCGGCGTGGGCTCGCTGATCCACATCTACTCGATCGGCTACATGAACCACGAGCTGGAGGACCGGCGCCGGTTCTTCGCCTACCTGAACCTGTTCATCGCGGCCATGCTCCTGCTGGTCCTGGGCAACAGCTTCGTGACGCTCTACTTCGGCTGGGAGGGCGTCGGTCTCGCCTCCTACCTGCTCATCGGCTGGTACCAGGGCAAGGACTTCGCGGCCACGGCGGCGAAGAAGGCGTTCCTGATGAACCGCGTCGGTGACGTCGGCCTGGCGCTGGCGATCTTCCTGATGTTCAAGACCATGGGTTCCACCCAGTACGACGTGGTCTTCAGCGAGATCGGGAACCAGTCCACCGGCACCATCGTGGCGATCGGCCTGCTGCTGCTCCTCGGCGCCTGCGGCAAGTCCGGCCAGTTCCCGCTCCAGGCGTGGCTGCCGGACGCCATGGCCGGTCCGACCCCGGTGTCCGCGCTGATCCACGCCGCGACCATGGTGACCGCGGGCGTGTACCTCATCGCCCGCTCGTCGCCGCTGTACTCGCTGCCGCAGGCAGAGGACGCGCGACTGGTCGTGATGATCATCGGTGCGATCACGCTGCTGCTCGGTTGCATCATCGGCTGCGCCTACGACGACTTCAAGAAGGTCCTGGCGTACTCCACGGTCAGCCAGATCGGCTACATGATCCTGGCCGTGGGCCTCGGCCCGGCCGGGTACGCCTTCGGCATCCTGCACCTGCTCACGCACGGCTTCTTCAAGGCCGGGCTGTTCCTCGGCGCCGGGTCGGTCATGCACGCCATGAACGACGAGGGCGACATCCGGCGGATGGGCGGGCTCTGGAAGAAGATGCCCATCACGTTCGCCACCTGGACCCTGGGCTACCTGGCGCTGATCGGCTTCCCGTTCCTGTCCGGCTACTTCTCCAAGGACGAGATCATCAACGCCGCGCTCGGCCAGGGCGGCACCCGGGGCTGGGTCTTCGGCGGCATCGCGCTGCTGGGCGCGGCCCTGACCGCGTTCTACATGACCCGGCTGCTCATCCTGGTCTGGCTGGGCAAGCCGCGCTGGGAGAACCTGACCAGCCCGGCCACCCCGGACCCGGAGAGCCCCGAGGCCCCGGTCGGCAAGCCGTACCACCCGCACGAGTCGCCCAGCACGATGACCATCCCGATGATCATCCTGGCGTTCGGCTCGGTGGCCGGTGGCGCGATCCTGTCCTCGATGCTCCCCGAGTGGCTGACCCCGGCCATCGGTGAGGTCGAGGAGACCCACGGCGCGCTGTCGCACACGATGGTCGGCATCCTCACCGTCGTGCTCGCCGCGATCGGCGCGGGCCTGGCGTTCCTGCTCTTCGGCAGGCGCGAGACCGCGGTCGAGCGGCCGAAGCGGGTGTCGTTCCCGGTCCGCGCCGCCCGCGCCGACCTGTTCGGCAACCACCTCAACGAGGCGCTGTTCGCCCGTCCCGGCACCTGGCTCACCCGGGCCCTGGTGTACGTGGACAACCGCGGCGTGGACGGTCTGGTCAACGGCATCGCGGCGGGCCTCGGCGGCAGTTCCGGCCGCCTGCGCCGCACCCAGACCGGGTTCGTCCGGTCCTACGCGCTGTCCATGCTCGGAGGGTCGATCCTGGTGATCGCCGCACTGCTGATGGTGAGGTTCGCATGACGTCGGCGACCAATTCCTGGGTGCTGGCAGCGCTGCTGCTGCTCCCGCTGGTCGGCGCGGGGGTGGTCACCGCGCTGCGGGCCGACGCCCGCACGGCCAAGCTGACCGCGCTGGGCTTCTCGCTGGCCGAGTTCGCCCTGGCCATCGTGTCCTGGGTGCTGTTCGACACCGGCGGCGCCCGCATCCAGCAGTCGTTCTCCTTCGACTGGATCCCGGCGTTCGGGGTGCACGTCTCCTTCGGCGTCGACGGCATCGCGCTGGTGATGATCGCCGTCATCGGCCTGCTGGTCCCGCTGGTGATCGGCGCGGGCTGGTCGGAGAAGCTGCCGGAGGGCCGCACCGCGGGCGGGTTCTTCGCGCTGATCCTGCTGGAGCAGGCGCTGACCGTCGGCGTGTTCGCCGCGACCGACGTGTTCCTGTTCTACGTGCTGTTCGAGGTCATGCTGATCCCGATGTACTTCCTGATCGGCTCCTACGGGGGCGCGCGCAGGCAGTACGCGGCGGTCAAGTTCTTCCTGTACTCGTTCCTCGGCGGCCTGATCATGCTGGCCTCGGTCATCGCGCTCTACGTGATGTCCGCCGACGAGCTGGGCTCGGGCACCTTCGACTGGGCCACCCTGGTCCGCACGGTCAGCGACGCGCCGCTGTCGACGCAGATCTGGCTGTTCCTCGGCTTCTTCGTCGCCTTCGCCATCAAGGCGCCGCTGGTCCCGCTGCACACCTGGCTGCCCGACGCCACCGCGGAGGCGCCGATCGGCGTCGCCGTGCTGCTCGTCGGCATCCTGGACAAGGTCGGCACCTTCGGGTTCCTGCGCTACCTGCTTCCGCTGTTCCCGGCGGCCAGCGCGGAACTCGCCCCGCTGGTGCTGGTGCTCGCGGTGGCCGGGGTCGTCTACGGCTCGCTGCTCGCGGTGGGCCAGTCGGACATGAAGCGGTTCGTGGCCTACGTGTCGATCGCCCACTTCGGGTTCATCGCGTTGGGCATCTTCTCGTTCAGCTCGCAGGCCATGACCGGCTCGGTGACCTACATGGTCAACCACAGCATCGCCACCGGGATGCTCATCCTGGTGATCGGCATGGTCATCGCCCGCGGCGGCTCGTCGCGCATCGCCGACTACGGCGGCATGGCGAAGCTGACCCCGCTGCTGGCCGGGATGCTGCTCATCGCCGGGCTCAGCTCGCTGTCGCTGCCCGGCACGAACTCGTTCATCTCCGAGTTCCTCGTGCTCATCGGCTCCTTCCCGAAGGCGCCGGTCTACACGATCATCGCCACCGTCGGCATGGTCTTCGCCGCGCTCTACGTGCTCTGGCTCTACCAGCGGATCATGCAGGGGCCGCTGCGCGGCGCCGCGCTGGTCGGGGTCGAGCCGGGTGAGCCGGTCTCCGGGGGCAGCAGCGCCGGTGGCGCCCTCGCCACCGCCACCCAGACCGAGACCAAGAAGATCCTCGACCTGACCGGCCGCGAGAAGTGGGTCCTCGCCCCGCTGCTCGTGCTGATCGTCGGCCTGGGTCTGTTCCCCAAGCCCGTGCTCGCCACCGTGGCGCCCACCGTGGACGCCACGATGTGCGCGGCGGGCCAGGCCGACCCGGTCCAGTCCGCAGAGAGGCAGTCGCAGTGTCCGTGATGTCCTCGGTCCTGTTCCTCGCACAGGTCCAGCCGGTGCCGTCCCCGGCACCGGCCAAGATCGACCCGCCCGCGCTGGGCGCGGTGTGGCCGATCCTGATCGTGCTGGCCGCGGCCTGCGTCGGCGTGCTGTTCGAGGCGTTCCTGCCCCGCCACCAGCGCTGGCCCGCCCAGGTCGCCCTGTCCCTGCTGGCGCTCGCCGGATCGGGGGTCGCCCTGGCGACCTACCTGTCCGACGCGCCCGAGGCGGGCGAGATGGCCATGTTCAACACCCTCGCGGTCGACCGGCCCGCGCTGTTCCTCTGGGGCACGCTGCTGGCGCTGTCGGTGGGGGCGGTGCTGCTCATCGCCGACCGCTCGGTCGAGCCGGGCGGCGCGTTCGTGGCCACCGCGGCCATCCGGCCGGGCACCGTGCAGGACCGGGCGCAGGTCACCGCGACCGGGATGCAGACCGAGGTCTTCCCGCTGACGCTGTTCGCGCTCGGCGGCATGATGATCTTCTGCGCGGCCAACGACCTGCTCACCATGTTCATCGCCCTGGAAGTGCTGTCGCTGCCGCTGTACCTGATGTGCGGCCTGGCCCGGCGCCGTCGGCTGCTGTCGCAGGAGGCGGCGGTCAAGTACTTCCTGCTCGGCGCGTTCGCCTCGGCGTTCTTCCTCTACGGCGTCGCCCTGCTCTACGGCTACGCGGGCTCGGTGCGCCTGGCCGACATCTCCGCCGCCGCGGCGGGTGCGGGCCGCTCCGACACGCTGCTGTTCGCGGGCATGGGCCTGCTGGTCGTCGGCCTGCTGTTCAAGGCGTCGGTCGGCCCGTTCCACACCTGGACCCCGGACGTCTACCAGGGCGCCCCGACCCCGGTCACCGCGTTCATGGCCGCCTGCACCAAGGTCGCCGCGTTCGGCGGCATCCTGCGGGTGCTCCAGGTCGCGTTCGAGTCGACGCAGTGGGAGTGGCGCGGGGTGCTGTGGGGCGTGGCGATCGCGTCCATGGTCATCGGCGCGGTCCTCGGCCTCACCCAGACCGACGTGAAGCGGATGATCGCCTACTCCTCGGTGGCGCACGCCGGGTTCCTGCTCATCGGCGCCATCGCGCTGACCGACCGGGGCCTGTCCGGCACGCTGTTCTACCTGCTCACCTACGGCTTCACCACGCTGGCGGCGTTCGGCGTGATCAGCCTGGTGCGCGACTCCTCCGGCGAGGCCACGCACCTGTCGCAGTGGGCGGGCCTGGCGAAGCGGTCGCCGCTGGTGGCCGGGGTGTTCACCTTCCTGCTGCTCGCCCTGGCGGGCATCCCGCTGACCAGTGGGTTCGTCGGCAAGTTCGTGGTGTTCGAGGCCGCGATCGACGACGGCATGGCCCCGCTGGTGGTGGTCGCGCTGGTCGCCTCCGCGGTCGCGGCGTTCTTCTACCTGCGGGTCATCGTGCTGATGTACTTCAGCGAGCCCGCCGCGGACGGCCCGACCGTCACCGTGCCGGGCGCGTTCACCACCGCCGCGATCACCCTCGGCGTGCTGGTCACCCTGCTGCTGGGCATCCTGCCCTCGTTCGCCCTCGACTGGGCGGCGGGTGGGGCGTTCGCCATCAGGTAAAGAAGCGATCGCGTGGAGGGGTCGGGCACGGACTGTGCCCGGCCCCTCACGCGTTCGTGGACACCCTGTGGGGTCGGCCACGTTGTCAGTGGTCCGGAGCCCGGAGCGTGCAGTGAGGGTTCACTCGCCAAGTACGCTCGTTTCCGCGACAGCCCACCCGATCAGGAGCGCCCAAGCAGTGACTGCCACCGAGAACTCCGCCCAGCCGGACCTGCCCGCGTCCCTCGGGCTCGACTCGGCTGACCCGGCGCTGGTCGCCCGCGTCGTCGCGGACCTCGGCCGGGTCGAGGACCTGCTGCGCGCGGTTGTGCACAGCGACGTCGACTTCGTCGACCAGGCGGCGCTGCACCTGGTCAAGGCCGGTGGCAAGCGCTTCCGCCCGCTGTTCACCCTGCTGGCCGCCGAGGTCAACGAGGGCGCCACCGACGCCGTGGTCGCCGCCGCGGCCGCCGTCGAGCTGGTCCACCTCGCCACGCTCTACCACGACGACGTGATGGACGAGGCCACCATGCGCCGCGGCGACGAGAGCGCCAACGCCCGCTGGGACAACTCCATCGCCATCCTCACCGGCGACTTCCTCTTCGCGCACGCCTCGATGCTGGTCGCCGACCTGGGCCCGGTGGCCACCCGGGTGATCGCCGAGACCATGCGCGAGCTGGTGACCGGGCAGATGCGCGAGACCGTCGGCCCGCGCGACGACGACCCGATCGAGCACTACCTGTCGGTGATCGGGCAGAAGACCGGGTCGCTCATCGCCACCTCCGGCCGCTACGGCGGCATGTTCTCCGGGGCCACCGCGGCGCAGACCGAGGCGCTGTACCGCTTCGGCGAGGTCATCGGCGCCGCGTTCCAGATCTCCGACGACGTCATCGACATCGCCTCGCCCGCCGCCGAGTCCGGCAAGACCCCGGGCACCGACCTGCGCGAGGGCGTCCGCACGCTGCCGATGCTCTACGCCCTCGCCGACGACGCCGACCCGCGGCTGTCGGAGCTGCTCGCCGGACCGGTCCACGACGACGCCGAGGTGGAGGAGGCGCTCGAACTGCTGCGCCGCTCCTCGGGCCTGGAGCGCGCCCGCAAGACCCTCGACAGCTACGCCGACCGGGCGCACGCGGAACTGGCCGCCCTGCCCGCCTGCGACGCCCGCGACGCCCTGGAACTGCTCACACGCTACGTGGTCGAGCGCACGCGCTGAGCCACCTGGCGTGTCGCGGATTGTGACATCGCGGCGAAAACCCCGGTCGAACACGTCCTGCTCACCCGCTCGCAGTAGCCTTCCCTACGCTTGGGCAACCGTTTCACCCGCGTCAACCCCATGGCGCGGCCGGGGAGGGAGACGTCGGCGATGCCGTTCTTCGGGCAGGTGTGGGTCTGGAGCCTCGCCGGTTTCCTGGTCGGTGCCCTGCTGTGCTGGCTGCTGATCGCCAACCCGGCCCGCAAGCGGGTCGTGGTGCTGGAGCGCAGGCTGGCCGAGGACCGCCGGGTCGAGCCGGTGCGCGGCACCGAGCAGCTCCCCGCGCCCACCCCCGAGCGCACCGCCGTGGTCTCCGGCTACGCCGACGAGCACGACGAGTACGACCGCCGCGGCGACAGCGACGTCCGCACCCTCCACGACGCCCCCGCCCACGGCGCCGACCGCGACCCCGACGACCGCCACCCCGACGACCGCCACGACGGGTACGGCGGCGCCGCGGACCCGGACCGCGCCGACGACGACCACGGCGACGACCTCCGCGACCACCACGGCGACGACCTCCGCGACCACCGCGACGACGACCTCCGCGGCGACCGCGGGGACGACTTCCACGACGACCACGCCCCCGGCGACCTGTTCGTGCCCACCGAGGCCGCCGCGGAGACCACCCGGTACATCCCGCCCGCCCCCGGGGACCACGACGACCGCGACACCGACAGCGGTGCCACCCGCGGCGACCTGGCCCACTTCGGCGACCTGGGCGACCTCGCCGCCCACGCCCGCGGGGACGACTTCGCCGACGACCGCGACGGCTGGTACGCGGGCCGCGACACCGACGGCGAGCACCTCGTCGACGACCTGCCCGGCCGCTCGCGCGACCTCGACGCCGAGCGCGCCGACGACGACCGCATCGACCTCGTCGACGACGGCGAGGACCACGGCACGATCTTCACCCAGCACACCGAGCGCATCCCCGCCGCGCTGATCCGCTCCCTCGACGACAGCACCCCCGACCCCGACGCCGTACCCCGCCACGGCACCGACCAGGACGACCCCGACCACCGCGCCGACCAGGACACCGCCGACCGGGACCACCCCGGCGACCCGGACCGCGACCACGGCGACCACCACGTCGAGCACGAGCAGGCCGACCTCGACCACGGGGACCGCGTCGAGCACGGGGACCAGGCTGAGCACGACCGCGTCGCCCCCGTCCACGCCGACGACCTCGACGGCCACCGCGCCGACCAGGACGACCGCGCCGACCAGCCCCATGCCGACCAGGTCCCGCACGCAGGCCAGGACCACCGCGGCACTCGCGGCCGCCGCGCCCGCCGCGACGAGCACGACGAGCACGACGCGGTCCTCGCCGACGACGACGCCCTGGTCGACGACCTCGCCGACGACGTGGACCAGGACCTCGACGAGGTGCTGCCCGCCGAGAGCCGCCCCCGGCACGCCCCCGGGTCGCTCTCCGGCGCGCTGCCCGAGCTGACCCCGTTCGGCAGGCCGGTCGAGGAACCCGCCGCCGAGACCAGCGTCGTCCCGAGGATCGCCGACGAGCGCCCGGCCGAGCCGGAGCCCGCCGCCGCGGAGACCAGCTTCGTGCCCCGGGTGACCGACGAGCCCCGGTCCCGCCCCGAGCCCGAGCCCACCCCGGAGCCCGCCGCCCAGGAGCCCGAGGTCCCCGCGGGCATCACCCCCGCCTACACCCCGGCCGGGCCGCAGCGCCCCGGCGACCCGCTGCCCAAGCGCGTCCCCTCCCGGCCGCGCACCCGCGTCCCGTTCGGCGGCACCGGTGCCGCGGGTGCCCCGGCGCCGCTGCCGGAGCGCCAGAAGGTCCCCGCCGCCGCGATGGGCACGCCCATCCCGTTCGGCGTGGAGACCACCAGCAACGGCGGCCGGGAGCGGTCCCTGTTCGAACCGATCGTCCCGGTCGACGAGGCCCCGGCGGCCAAGGCCGAGGCGGCCCCGGCGCACGCCCAGCAGCGCAGGCGCGGTGCCCGCACGCTCCAGCAGACCGCGGGCGGCGTCGACCCGTTCGTGCCGCCCGGCCCGTTCGGCCCCGGCTCGGCGATGCCGCTGCCCGGTGGCCGCCCGCCGTCGGGCGAGTACACGATCAAGGCCAGCGTGACCGCGCTGCGCTACTGCTCCCCGGAGTCGCCGAAGTTCGACCGGACCGTCGCCGAGGTGTGGTTCCGCTCGGTCGACGACGCCGAACGGGTCGGGTTCCGCCCGCTCCCGTGAGGCGACTGGCATCCGCCGCGCTCGGGTGGTAGCAAGTTCCAGGGCGCGCGGACGGGCCGCGCCACCCGATGGCGAGGAGGCCAACCCCGTGCGGCGACCGCTCCTGTTGTCTGCCCTGCTGCTCCTGGCGGCGGTCCTGGTCGCCTGGAACCGCAACGCCAGGCGCGCCGCCGCGGCCCCGGTCACCGCCCCCGCCGGTCCGCCCCCGGCCGAGCCCGCCGCGGCAGCCCAGGCCCGCGACGCCGAGCCGCACGACGCCGAGCCCCGGAGCGCCAGGCCCCAGGACGTCGAGCCCCGGAACGCGCAAGCCCCGGACGTCGAGATCCCGGTGAGCCAGGGCGCCCAGGTCGACGACGCCTGGTACGACGACACCCCCACCGGCGCGTTCCCGGTGCAGCGCCACCCGGACACCGAGGTCACCCGCGTCTCCGGCAACCTCGACGACGTCCTGTAGGACCCCCGAGCACGACTGAGGCCCCCACCGCCGGTGGGGGCCTCAGTCGCGTTGTGGGGCGGTCAGTCGCCGACGACCGTCCAGGTGTCCCTGCCGCGCAGCAGGGACTGGAGGTCGGCCTTCCTGGTCTCCTTGGCGTGGGCGACCTGGGCGCGCGCCGAGTCGTCGTAGGTCGGCCGCGACACCGAGCGGAACACGCCGGTGACGGTGTGGCTCAGGTCCTGGGCGGACAGCCGCGACAGCGCGAACGCGTACGACGGGTCGTCGGTGTGCGCGTCGTGCACCACCAGCGCGTCCTCGCCGACGTCGGCGACCCTGGCCACCTCCAGCGAGCCGAACCCGGCCCGCACCACGCCGAACTCGCCGTCGGCGCCGAACCGGATCGGCTTGCCGTGCTCCAGCGGGACCAGCCGCTGCTCGGCCTCGCCCGGCTCCTTGAGGACGTCGAACGCGCCGTCGTTGAAGATCGGGCAGTTCTGGTAGATCTCCACCAGCGCCGTGCCCCGGTGCTCGGCGGCCTGCCGCAGCACCTCGGTCAGCCCCTTGCGGTCGCTGTCGAGCGCGCGGCCGACGAAGGTCGCCTCGGCGCCCAGGGCCAGCGAGACCGGGTTGAACGGGTGGTCCAGCGAGCCCATCGGCGTCGACTTGGTGACCTTGCCGGTCTCCGAGGTGGGCGAGTACTGGCCCTTGGTGAGCCCGTAGATCCGGTTGTTGAACAGCAGGATCTTGAGGTTCACGTTGCGCCGCAGCGTGTGGATCAGGTGGTTGCCGCCGATGGACAGCGCGTCGCCGTCACCGGTGACGACCCACACCGACAGGTCCTCGCGCGCGGTGGCCAGGCCGGTGGCGATGGCGGTGGCGCGGCCGTGGATGGAGTGCATCCCGTAGGTGTTCATGTAGTACGGGAACCGCGACGAGCACCCGATGCCGGACACGAACACGATGTTCTCGCGCTTGAGGCCGAGCGAGGGCAGGAACGACTGCACCGCGTTGAGCACGACGTAGTCACCGCAGCCCGGGCACCAGCGCACTTCCTGGTCGGACTTGTAGTCCTTGGCCTTCTGCGGCTCGTCGGTGGTCGGCACCCCCGCGAGACCACCGATGGTCGGCAGGCCCAGTTCAGTGGCAGTCATCGTGCTTCCTCACAATCCACAAGAGAAAGGACGCTCCGCATTTCACTCGCAAGCTCGTTCATGCTGTAGCAATCTGTGAGAGAAGGGACACTCCGCATTTCACTCGCAAGCTCGTTCATGCGTCGACACCCTTCACGACCCCGGTCAACACGTCCTGCAATTCCTCGGCCATGAACGGCAGGCCCGCCACCTTGGTGTGGCTGATGACGTCGACGAGGTACTTGCCGCGCAGCAGGAGCGCGAGCTGGCCCAGGTTCATCTCCGGCACCACGACCTTGTCGTAGGACTTGAGCACCTCGCCCAGGTTCTTCGGGAACGGGTTGAGGTTGCGCAGGTGCGCCTGGGCGATGGCGTGCCCCTGCTTGCGCACCCGGCGGCAGGCGGCGCCGATCGGGCCGTAGGACGAGCCCCAGCCCAGCACCAGCACCCGCGCCTTGCCGGACGGGTCGTCGACCCGCAGGTCGGGCACCTCGATGCCGTCGATCTTGGCCTGGCGGATGCGGGTCATCCGGTCGTGGTTGTCCGGGTCGTAGGAGATGTTGCCGGTGCCGTCGGCCTTCTCCAGCCCGCCGATGCGGTGCTGCAGACCGGCGGTGCCGGGGATCGCCCACGCCCGCGCCAGCGTCTCCGGGTCGCGCAGGTACGGCCAGAACTCGCCGGACCCGTCCGGGGCATTGGGCTCGGTGGCGAACTCGACGCCCAGGTCGGCCAGGTCGCCGACCTCGGGGACCAGCCACGGCTCGGAGCCGTTGGCGATCGCGCCGTCGGACAGCAGCATCACCGGCGTCCGGTACTTGAGCGCGATGTGCGTGGCCTCCACGGCCGCGGCGAAGCAGTCGGCGGGCGACTGCGGCGCCACGATCGGCACCGGGGACTCGCCGTTGCGGCCGAACATGGCCTGCAGCAGGTCGGCCTGCTCGGTCTTGGTGGGCAGGCCGGTGGACGGGCCGCCGCGCTGCACGTCGATCACCAGCAGCGGCAGCTCGGTCATCACCCCGAGGCCGATCGCCTCGGACTTGAGCGCCACGCCGGGGCCCGAGGTCGAGGTCACGCCCAGCGCGCCGCCGTAGCTGGCGCCCAGGGCCGCGCAGATGCCCGCGATCTCGTCCTCGGCCTGGAAGGTGGTGATGCCGAACTGCTTGTGCTTGGACAGCTCGTGCAGGATGTCCGAGGCCGGGGTGATCGGGTAGGTGCCCAGCAGCACCGGCAGCCCGGACTGCTGCGAGGCGGCCACGATGCCGTAGGCCAGCGCGGTGTTGCCGGTGATCTGCCGGTAGGTGCCGGGGCTCAGCTTCGCCGGGGCCACCTGGTAGGTGGTGGCGAAGGACTCGGTGGTCTCGCCGTAGTAGTAGCCCGCGCGGAAGGCCAGCACGTTCGCCTCGGCGATGTCGGGCTTCTTGGCGAACTTCTCCCGCAGGAACTGCTCGGTGCCCTCGGTCGGCCGGTGGTACATCCACGACAGCAGGCCCAGCGCGAACATGTTCTTGCAGCGCTCGGCGTCCTTCTTGCCGAGGCCGGTCTCGGCGAGCGCGCCCTGGGTGATGGTCGCCATGGCGACCTGGTGCACCTGGTAGGCGGCCAGCGAGTCGTCCTCGAGCGGGTTGGCGTCGTAGCCGACCTTGGTGAGGTTGCGCTTGACGAACTCGTCGGTGTTGACGATCAGCGTGCCGCCCGCGGGCAGGTCGGCGATGTTGGCCTTGAGCGCCGCCGGGTTCATCGCCACCAGCACGTCGGGGCGGTCGCCGGGGGTCAGGATGTCGTAGTCGGCGAAGTGCACCTGGAAGCTGGAGACACCGGGGATGGTGCCCTGCGGGGCGCGGATCTCGGCCGGGAAGTTGGGCATCGTCGACAGGTCGTTGCCGAACGCCGCCGCCTCGGAGGTGAACCGGTCGCCGGTGAGCTGCATGCCGTCACCGGAGTCACCGGCGAACCGGATGACGACCCGGTCCAGTTTGGTGATCCCGGCCCCGCGTGCGCTCCCGGCCACGTCGCCGTCCAAGCCTGTGCTCATGAGCTGCCGATCCCTCTCTCCTGACAGCGGTCCGTCCGCGGGTCAGGCCGCCCGTACCCGGCTTCCCGGCGGGCCGTGCACCGCCCGAGGCTAGTCTCCGGCCGAGCGCTGACCGCCGACGTACCGGCAGCAGGTCGGCTGTTCGCCGCCTTTGTCCACGGTAGGCACCCGGTGGGCCGAGGCCCGCTGGGTGCGGTGTAGATCACAACGAGTCCACTCCCACGCCGAACGGCGATGGGATATGGGCGTACCGATTAGTGTAACCGGCGGTTACAGTTATCCCAAGTTCTGGTCGACGGTTCCCGCTGTGTGGATGATTCTGCCGGATCGCGCTTGCCGCCGGGACAAAGCCGACCGAAGCGCGGCTTGATCCGGGTACCGGGTCAGGCAGAACCGGAGATCCGGGCCTTCATTGTCGCCAGCAGTTCGGCGAACTCGGGCGTGCCCATCGACTCCACCTGCACGACCAGCTCGGCGTCCACCGCCTCGGCGTGCCCGGTCATCGCCGAGGTCGCCCGCAGCGTCCGCTTGATCGTCTTCACCAGCTCCCGGGGCCCCTTCGCCGCCGGGGCAGCCAACTCGACGGCGGCGGCGACCAGCGCGTCGTGGTCCCCGTCCACGGTCGCGAGGGACAACCCCAGCCGCCGCGCCTCCTCGGCGTCGGGGATCTGCTTGAACAGGGTCATCGCGGTGGCGGTCTGCGGCCCGACGACCCGCTGCAACATCCAGGTCATCCCACCGCCGGGGTGGATGCCCAGTTGCAGGAACCGCGCGTCGTAGCGGGCCCGCGGCCCGGAGATCCGCACGTCCGCGGCCAGCGCCAGGTTCAACCCGGCCCCCACCGCCGCACCCCCGACCGCCGCGATCGTCGGCAGCGACGAGTTCGCCACCGCCAGGAACCCGGCGTAGATCCCGCGCAGCCCCTCGGCCTTCGACTCGCCCAGCACGGTCAGGTCGGCACCCGCGCAGAAGGCGGGCGGGGCGCCGGTCACCACGATCGCGGAGACCCCCGGGTCGTCCTCGCACTGCCGCACGAGTTCGGCGAGCCGCGCGGAACCGGCCAGCGTCAGCGCGTTGCGCCGCTCGGGGTCGTTGAGGGTGAGCACGGCGACGCCGTCGCGCCGCTCCAGCAGAACCGCGTTGTCCATGGCCGACAACCTAGCCCGGCGCACCCCCCGGCAGCGCCCGGTGTGGACTCCGCCACCACCCCCGCCGCCATCACCCCGGCTCCGGCCCGGCGGGCCGCTCCAGGAGCGTGGAGAGCACCACCGTGGACACCGTCCGCGACACCATGTCGACGCTGCGCAGGCGTTCCAGGGCCTCCTCGAGGTGGTGGATGTTCGCCGCGCGCAGGTGCACGATCGCGTCCGCCGACCCGGACACGGTGTAGGCGGCCACCACCTCCGGCAGGGGTTCGAGCCGCTGCCGGATCCGGTCGGGGGACACGTTCCCCTGGCAGTGCACCTCGACGAAGGCCTCGGTGCCCCACCCCAGCGCCTCCGGGTTCACCACCGCGGTGAACCCCTTGAGCACCCCCAGCTCCAGCAACCGGTCCACCCGCCGCTTCACCGCGGGGGCGGACAGGGACACCGCCTTGCCGATCTCGGCGTAGCTCGCCCTGGCATCGGCGACCAGCCGCGAAATGATTCGCTGATCTATCACGTCCACACGCAACATAGTGCCGGTCGACAGGCAAGGAAGCGACATTGAAGGAGGTCAACGGGGTCAATAGATTTCGATCCATGACGCCACCCGCGAGCACCACCACCCTCGTGCTCCCCGTCCCCACCGCGGCCGTCGCCCACGCGGAGCGGGTCCCGACCACCCGCCGCTACCTCATGTGCGAACCCAGGCACTTCACCGTCGAGTACTCCATCAACCCCTGGATGGACCCCACCCGGCCGGTGGACACCGCGCTCGCGGTCGCCCAGTGGAACGCCCTCGTCGCCACCTACGAGTCCCTGGGCCACCGGGTCGAGCGCATCGAGCCGGTCCACGGCCTCCCCGACATGGTCTTCGCCGCCAACTCCGGCACGGTCATCGGCGGCAAGGTCCTCGGCGCCCGCTTCCGCGCCCCGCAGCGCGCCGCCGAGGCCGACCACTACCGCCGCTGGTTCCTCGACCACGGCTACCGCGACGTCGTCATGCCCACCCGCGTCAACGAGGCCGAGGGCGACCTCACCTGGACCGGCGAGGTCCTCCTGGCCGGGGCCGGCTTCCGCACGGACCCCGCGGCGCACGCCGAGGCCCAGGAAGCCCTCGGCGTCCCGGTCGTCTCCCTGTCCCTGACCGACCCGGCCTACTACCACCTCGACGTCGCCCTGGTCGTCCTGTCCGAGGCCACCCCCACCCGCCGCGCCCACATCGCCTACTACCCGGCCGCGTTCAGCCCCGGCACCCGCTCAGCCCTGCGCCGCCTCTACCCCGACGCGATCATCGCCACCGAGGCGGACGCCGCCTGCCTGGGCCTCAACGCCGTCTCCGACGGCCGCAACGTCGTCCTGGCCGCCGAGGCCACCCACCTCGCGGCCGAACTCGAGGCCCACGGCTACACCCCCCACCCGGTCGACGTCTCCGAACTGCGCAAGTCCGGCGGCGGCCCCAAGTGCTGCACCATGGAACTCCGGGGCTGAGCACCGAGCCCGGCAGGCGCGACACGCGCGGGGTGCCGCACCGGTTCAGGTGTCGATCGACCTCGCCGCCGCCCGTCGGGGGAATTCGGCGGGCTGTTCGCGCGGGAGTCCTCGCCGTGCAGGCCGAGTGCCCCCGCGGCGCGCGGTGTGGCTGTGAGCGGCAGTTTCCCGGTGTGCGGTGTGGACAGGCGGAAGTGATCGCGATCACAGCGAGTCGGGTGTCATGTGGGTTCGCACGGGGAAATACCTGCCCGAGCGCGGGGAATTCCCGTACAGTCGATCGCATCCGGCCAAGCCGGGTTCTTCCCGCCCTCCCTCGGCAGCGGATCCCGCAGCGAGTGGACGCGGACCTCATCGTAAGGAACAGCCCTTGAACGAGAACACCCAGCACCGCGACCTCCGCAAGGTGCCCGTCCCGGTCTTCCAGAACGTGCCCGAGCCCGAGCACGAGGAGCAGCCCACGGTCACCCACGCGAGCACCAAGGTCCCGCGGCCCGTCTTCACGAGCCCGCAGGCCTGACCAGCAGGGTCACCGCCTCGGCCACCCCGGTCGAGCCCGCGGCGCCGGTCGCCAGCCTGCGTAGCTGCAAGCCCGCGACCAGTGCCACCACCGGACCGGTCAGCCGCTCCGGCTCGGGTACGCCCAGACCGGTGAGCACGGACAGCGCCAGCGCGTCGTACGCGGCGAAGCACTCCGCCGCGGCGTCCCGCAGCGACGGGTCGCGGCCCGCCTGGATGTAGAGCTCCAGCGGCGCGATCTCCTCCCGGCCGAACGCCGTGCTCTCCACGACCTGCTCCACCAGGGCCGCCGCCTGCTCCACCGACACCGGCCCGCGCTGCTGCCGGGCGAACGCGGTCAGCCTGGTCGTCTCCTCCCGCACGAACAGCAGCAGCGACTCGCGCAGCAGTTCGGTCTGCGTGGCGAAGTGGTAGGTGATCGACCCCAGCGAGACGCCCGCCTCGGCGGCGACGCGCCGGTTGGTCACCCCCGCCACGCCGGACGCCCCGATCACCCGCAGGACCGCGCGGAGGATGCGCTCACGCACGCGGCGGCGTCCGCTCGTACCAGCGCTCGACCTGCTCCAGCTCCGCCGCCAGCGAGAACAGCAGCGGCTCGCTGTCGGCGGGTCCGAGCAACTGCGCCCCCACCGGCAGCCAGTCGCTCGTCAGCCCCGCGGGCACGTTGACCCCGGGCCAGCCCAGCACGTTCCACGGCCAGGCGTACGGGCACGACTGGATCATCGTCCGGTCGGTCTGCCAGCCGGTCAGGCCGTCGATGCCGCCCACCGGCAGCGGCGGTTTGGCCGTGGTCGGGGTGAGCACCACGTCGACCCGGTCGAAGATCCGCCCGACCCGCCGGTGGAACAGGCCCAGGGTGGCGTGCGCGGCGGCCAGCGCCCGACCGCGGAGCAATCCGCCCATCCGGCCGTTGTCCCGGGTGCGCCGGTCCAGCAGCGCCGGGTCCGGCACCCGGCCGTGCCAGTCGTTGAGCCCGCCCAGCGAGCGGGGCAGGAAGTTCAGGCCGATCAGGCCGTAGGCGGGGTCGGCGAGCACGATCTCGTGGCCCAGCCCGCGCAACACCCCGGCCAGCCGCACCACCGCCGCCCGCACCTGCGGGTCCAGCGCCACCGGCAGCCCGGTGAACGCCGGGCGCAGCGACAGCGCGACGCGCAGCCGCCCCGGCGGGGTCCGCGCCGCGTCCTGGTGCGCGGTGCCGGTGTCGGCCAGCACGTCGAACAGCAGC
Source organism: Actinokineospora sp. PR83 (assembly GCF_021056305.1). Lineage (NCBI taxonomy): Bacteria > Bacillati > Actinomycetota > Actinomycetes > Pseudonocardiales > Pseudonocardiaceae > Actinokineospora > Actinokineospora sp. PR83. The sequence goes on along the minus strand of NZ_JAJCXD010000018.1, from coordinate 44,914 downwards.
GCCGCGTCGGCGACCGAGCGGGCCAGCACGCCGCTGGTCGTGATGCCGTTGAACAACTCCTTCTCCGGCAGCGGGGAGAAGCGCCCGCGCTGCGGCTTGACGCCCACCAGGTGCGTCCACGCGGCCGGGATGCGCACCGACCCGGCCCCGTCCGACCCGACCGCCGCGGGCACCACACCCGCCGCGACCGCCGCCGCGGACCCGCCGGAGGACCCGCCCGGGCTGTGGTCGAGCCGCCAGGGGTTGCGGGTCACCCCGAACGCGCTGCCCTCGGTGATCGGCCACTGGCCGAACTCCGGGGTGTTCGTCTTGCCCACGATGACCGCCCCGGCGGCCTTGAGCAGCCGGACCAGCTCGCAGTCCGCGGTCTTGACCGGGAACTCGCCCGCGCAGCCGAACGCCGTCGGCGCCCCGGCGAGGTCCACGTCGTCCTTGATCGCGATCGGCACGCCCAGCAGCGGCAACCGCTCGCCGTCGCGCAGCCGCTGGTCGGCCACGCGGGCCTCGGCGCGCGCCTCCCGGCCGCGCACGAACCGGAACGCGTTGAGCGTCGGCTGGGTGTCCTCGACCTCCGCCAGGGCCCGGTCGACCAGCTCGACCGAGGTGACCGCGCCGTCGGCAAGCGCTTGCGCGGTCGCCACCAGCCCGGCGAACCGCAGATCCGGTGTCGTCGCCATCGCCGCCTCCTGTTCGTTCGAACGAACAGTAACAGCGGCCGGTTTGGCGACCACCCGCCACGAGGGTGAGGATGGGCCGCGATGAGCACGAACCCCGACACCCCGCCCCGCCGCCGCTCGCGCAGGCAGGAGACCCGGCTCTGGCGCGTGCCGGTGGTCCGCGTCCAGCGGGTCACCCCGCGCCTGGCCAGGGTGACCGTCCAGGACCCGTCGCTGGCCGACCTCGCCGGAGCGGGCACCGACCAGAACGTGATGCTGTACTTCTACCCGGAGGGCACCGAGCTGCCCGAGCCGCTGACGCTGGAGTCCGCGCGCGGCCTGTGGTCCCAGGTCCGCCCGCTGACCAGGACGTACACCATCCGCCGCCACGACCCGACCACCGACGAGGTCGACTTCGACTTCGTCCTGCACGGCGACTCCGGCCCGGCCTCCGCCTGGGCGTCGCGGGCCGGGGTCGGCGACGACGTGATCTTCGTCGGCCCCTCGCCCGCCTACCAGCCCGACCCGGCGGCCGACTGGTACCTGCTGGCGGGCGACGAGACCGCGCTGCCCGCCATCGCCAACATCCTCACCGCCGTCACCGCCCCGGTGCGCGCGTTCGTCGAGGTCGCCGACGCCGCCGAGGAGCAGGACATCCCCGGCATCACCTGGCTGCACCGCGACGCCCCCGCGGGCGAGAGCACGGTCCTCGTCGACGCCATCCGCGCCGCCGACCTGCCCGGGGGCACCCCCGAGGTGTGGCTGGCGGGGGAGCGCGCGGCCATGGTGGCCGTGCGCGCGCATCTGTTGGAGGAGCGCGGTTTCCCGCGCAAGCAGGTCCGCCCCACCACCTACTGGCGCTCGGGTGAGAGTGGCAACTGACTCAGTGTCCGGTTGGAACTTCTGGCCCCCCGCCCGCGTTTGACCTTCCGGAACCGAACAACGACTTCACACCGGGGAGGAGCGCGCCGTGCACCGCCACGCCAACGCAGTCAAGACCGCGCTGCTCCTCGGTGGCCTCAGCGCGCTGATCGTCCTGGTCAGCTCGTTCTTCGGCGCCACGGCCCTGCTGATCGGCCTCGGCGTGGCGCTGGTGGTGAACGCCTACGCGTTCTTCAACTCCGACCGGCTGGCGCTGCGCGCGATGCGCGCCCGGCCGGTCTCGCAGGCCGAGCAGCCCGCGCTGTACCGGATCGTCCGCGAACTGGCCACCGCCGCCCGCCAGCCCATGCCCCGGCTCTACCTCAGCCCCACGCAGGCCCCGAACGCCTTCGCCACCGGCCGCAACCCCAGGAACGCGGCGATCTGCTGCACCACCGGCCTGCTCGACCTGATGAGCGAGCGCGAACTGCGCGGCGTCCTCGCGCACGAGCTGTCGCACGTCCACAACCGGGACATCCTCATCAGCAGCGTGGCGGGCGCCCTGGCCAGCGCGGTCAGCACGGTCGCCAGCCTGGCCCTGCTCACCGGCCTGTTCGGCGATGACGACGACGAGGACAGCAACCCGCTGGTGCTCCTGCTGGTGGCCGTCTTGGGCCCGATCGCCGCCACCATCGTCCAACTGGCCGTCAGCCGCTCCCGCGAGTACCAGGCCGACGCCTCCGCCGCGGAGCTGACCGGCGACCCGATCGGCCTGGCCAACGCCCTGCGCAAGCTGGACGCGGGCACCCAGCAGGCCCCGCTGGCCCCCGAACCCACCCTGGTCGCCCAGTCCCACCTGATGATCGCCAACCCCTTCCGCCCCGGCGACGGCCTCTCCAAGCGGTTCTCCACCCACCCGCCCATCGCCGACCGCATCGCCCGCCTGGAGCGCCTGGCCCTCCCGGACTTCTGAGCCGCTTCCCCGGTTTTCCGCGGCCCACACCTCTAACCTGAGCCACGTGCGACGAGACCCGCCGATCACCTTCCGCGGCGCCCTGCAGATCCTCGGCCACCACGACCGCCCCTGGCTGACCCGTCTCAACGGTCTCCTCGGCGGTGTGGTCCTGGCGGCGGGCGGCGTCCCCCCGATCGCGGCGCTGTTCGGCCTGGTGGACCAGAAGAACGAGGCCATCGCCCTGACCCGCCAGGCGCTGAACGCGGTGTCCGACCGCCTGACCCGCACCGGCGGCCTGGACCGCCACCAACTGGTCATCGCCGCGCACACCACCATCGCCACGGCAGCCGTCTTCGACACCGTCCACGCGGCCTACCCGGAGTCCAACCTCACCGACCCGGAGAAGCTCGGAATCCTCACCGCGAACTGGGCGGACAAGGGCGAGTCCCTGGTCCGCACCCTCTACGCCGCGGACGTGCCCACCCCGTCCCTGGTCCGAGGCTTCCACGAGAACACCGCCGTGGTCCGCTCCTGGGCGATGAGCCTGCTGAACGAGGTCTTCCACTTCCTCGACGGCCTCGACCTCGACGCCAGCCCCCACCAGATCCCGCACCTGCTCGCCCTGGTCGAATCCGCCTACCGCGACTCGTACTTGGCCCTCGCCACCACCGTCCCCGAGTTCAAGGTCTGGTCCGACCTGGGTGAACACGCCGCCACCCGCTCCGCCCTGGCCCGCCTGGAATCCCTGCTCACCACCCCGGTCCCCGCACAACCCCGCGACCTGCGCGACACCGTCCGCGCGATCAACCGAGCCGAACTCGACCGCCCGATCATCGACGTCGACACCGACGGCTACGGCACCGACGCGGTCTTCCCGGCGGTCTCGGACATCTTCATCACCCCCCGCTTCCGCGCCTGGTACGCCAGCCGCGGTTCCCGCCTCGGCGACGAGCAGTGGTGGCAGGAAGTCCCGCTGAGCGAAGACCTGGACCTGGTCCTCGCCCGCCACTTCATCACCGGCGAGGCCACCAAACGCCCACTGCTGCTCCTGGGTCACCCCGGCGCCGGGAAGTCCCTGCTCACCAAGGTCCTCGCCGCCCGCCTCCCGGATTCGACGTACACGGTCACCCGAGTCCCCCTGCGCCGAGTCGACGCGGACGCCCACATCGCCGATCAAATCCGCGAAGCCCTCTCCCAGTCCACCCACGGCCGCGTCGACTGGTCCGCCCTCGCCGACCAGAGCGTGGACACCGTCCGCGTGGTCCTGTTGGACGGCCTCGACGAACTCCTCCAGGCCACGACGAACGACCGAGGCGGCTACCTCGCCGACGTGGTCGAGTTCCAACGCCGCGAAGCCGCCATGGGCCACCCGGTCGCGGTGGTCGTCACCTCCAGAACCCTGGTGGCCGAACGGGTCCGCCTCCCGGACGCGACCCCCGTGGTCAAGCTGGAAGAGTTCGACAACGCCCAAATCGACCAGTGGGTGTCGGCGTGGAACCAGCACAACAGCCGCCCGATGGTCGCGGAAACCGCCAAGGCGCAAGGAGAACTGGCCCGCCAGCCCCTCCTGCTGCTGATGCTGACGCTGTACTTCACCGACCCGGCAGTGGGTCCAGTGGAAGACCTGTCAGAGTCCGAACTGTACGGCCGCCTGTTCGACACCTACGCCCGCCGCGAGGTCACCAAGCAGGCGGGCCGAGTCCTCCCGGACGCGGAGTTCGAGGAGGCTGTGGAAACCCAGCTGACCCGGCTTTCCGTTGCAGCCCTGGGCATGTTCAACCGAGGCCGCCAGTCCATCACCGAAGCAGAACTCACCGCAGACCTACTGGCCCTGGGCGAGCAGGTCCCCGACGGCGGCAAACTCCTGGGCGAGTTCTTCTTCGTCCACGCAGCGGAAGCAACTACGGCAACCGTCCACCGCAGCTACGAGTTCCTGCACGCCACCTTCAACGAGTACCTGGTGGCCGCCCGCATCGTCGACATCCTCCGCGACATGGCAGAAGGAACCTTCGCCCGCCGCAAACGCCACCACCCCGACGACGACCTGCTGTTCACCCTGCTGTCATACCAACCCCTCACCATCCAGCGCCCGATCCTGACGTTCATCTCCCAGCTCTTCCGCACCCTGGGCGAGGAAACCGACGACATCGCGGCAGCCTTGGACCTCCTGCTGCCCACGCACCGCCCACCCGGGAGCCGTCATCCTGACTACCGCCCACTAGCCCCCGATCACATCCGCGCCAGCGCCGCCTACTCGGCCAACGTCGTCCTGCTCCGCAGCACCATCGCCCCGATCGACCTGGGAACCCTGTGGCCGCAGGACGAAGCGGACAGCCGGTGGATCGCCTTGGTCGACCTCTGGGCTGCGGGCTTGGACAGCGAGGGCTACCGCTCGCTGTTCGGCGCATTCACCTTCGTGGACAGCGAGGTCTACCCATCCAGGGGCTCGTCCACCACCAGCTTGGACCTCATCGACGCCCAGTACTTGCGACGTCGTCCTGCGTTCCTGGAACGGTTCGGGGCTGCGGTCGTCCTCGACCGGCACTACAACAGATTCGGCGTGGAAGATGACTGGGCGGTCCACTCTTCGGGCTGGCTGATCTCGCTGCTCACCCACCCCGACTCATTGGCCTTCGGTTTCATAGACCCACCGGAGGGGACCGCGGTGCAGCAGATGGTGGAGGTCGCCAACCTCGCCTACGGCGTGTTGGGCGTGCGCTGCGGTGACTGGAATCCGAGGTTCGTCGAGAACTATCTCCGCTGGCTCCTGCGTTTGCCGCTGCTGAACCCGCCCTCACCCCTGCCGATGATGCTGGCGTATCACCACTACCGGAAGGTGTTCGACCGGTTGCTCTCCGAGGCGGAACTCGATCGAACCCAGCACTGGGTGGGGCTCCTTCGGGCGCTGACCCCGGAACGCTTGGCCGACTTCCCGGCTGATGCCGTCGCCGACTACCTCGGAAGCGTCGACTTCAGGCTCCCCAGGTTCTGAGCGAACCCGGGGAGCCCGGTGGTCAGCCGGTGGCGCCCGCGGCCTTGGCCAGCTGCATCACGTACTGGCCGTAGCCGGACTTCGCCAGCTTCGCGCCCAGCGCGTAGGCCTCGTCGGCGGAGATGAACCCGCGGTCCAGCGCGATCTCCTCCAGGCAGGCGAGCCGAACGCCGGTCCGGTGCTCCAGCACCTGCACGAACTGCCCGGCCTCCAGCAGCGAGTCGTGCGTGCCGGTGTCCAGCCAGGCGAACCCGCGGCCCAGGTCGAGCAGCCGGGCCCGCCCCTGCCGCAGGTACTCCAGGTTCACGTCGGTGATCTCCAGCTCGCCGCGCGGGGAGGGTTCCAGCCCCTTGGCGATCTTCACCACGTCGTTGTCGTAGAAGTAGAGCCCGGTGATCGCCCGGTTCGACTTCGGCTTGAGCGGCTTCTCCTCGATGGAGACCAGCATCCCGTTCTCGTCGACCTCGCCGACGCCGTAGCGCTCGGGGTCCTTGACCGGGTAGCCGAACAGCACCGCGCCGTCGATGTCGGAGACGTGGGCCTTCATCAGGTGCGAGAAGCCCACCCCGAAGAAGATGTTGTCCCCGAGCACCAGCGCCACGTCGTCGGACCCGATGAACTCCTCGCCGATGATGAAGGCCTCGGCCAGCCCGTTCGGCGCCGCCTGCTCGGCGTAGCTGAAGTTCACCCCGAACTGCGACCCGTCCCCCAGCAGCCGCTGGAAGTTCGGCAGGTCGGTCGGCGTCGAGATGATCAGGATGTCCCGGATCCCGGCCAGCATCAGCACCGACACCGGGTAGTAGATCATCGGCTTGTCGTACACCGGCAGCAACTGCTTCGACACCGCCTGGGTGATGGGGTGCAACCGGGTCCCACTACCCCCGGCGAGAACGATGCCCTTCATCACGGCTCCTGTCGTAAGTCCTTGATCTGACCGGTCCCGCACGCCCCCCGGCCCCCGATCCCTCGGAGTCGAGGCTACCGCGACCGACCGGGGCTCCTCGCCCGGTTCGTCCCGCCACCCTGCCGCGCCCCGGGCGCCCCCACTGCTCCCGATTGCGCAACCCTGCCCGCCACCACTCGCGGCCTGCTGGACGCCCACTCGCACCTCCCGCCGCCAAGCCCCGGCACCCGCCCTCGAGACGCGGCACCCGCCCTCGAGACGCGGCACCCGCCCTCGAGGCGTGGCGCCCTCCCCCGAGACGCAGCCCCCGCCGTCGAGATGCGGTGACCGCCACCCGAGATGCGGCGAAGGCCGAGATGCGGTGGCCGCTGGTCAGCGGTAGTTGGTGAACTGCGTCCTACCTGGGCAGACGATACCGAACCGGCACTGACCAGCCGTTTGGGGTCGGTCGGTGCCGGTTCGTGTCGTTGGGTGTCAGGTGGTGTTTGTACCCAGCTTGTACCGCTGGTCGAGTTGCTAGTCCTCCGAGTCTGCTCGGTAGGCCCGAATAGCTGCCGGGCGCGGACGTCTACGCTTCACCAGCTTGCAGCCCTGATCGCAGCGCCAGACGCGCTCCTCGGAGTCCCATACCCAGTTGAACGGCAGGCCGCACAGCCCACAGATTTCGTGCTTCTCGTGCACGTGCACTTCCTTCGGTCAGAGACCGACAGGCTTCTGACCAGTCAGGACTCTCCTGCTGATCATCGTCAAGTCTTGAGACTTGACGCGCCGCGCTGGGTTGACTAGCCTCTAACTGCCAGGTTAGTGAACTAGATTGGCCTAGCTCTGCGCCGGTCTAACCTACAAGTCTACTAGATGCCGTCTTCCTGCTCGGGGAGGCGGCATCTTTGTGTTCCTGTCTGACCACAGCTAGGAGGGGGCTTCCTGCCTCGCCGCCGTCTGGGCGCTTTCGATCAGTCTGGTCACCAGGGTGCAGCCCTCGACGGACACCGGCGGCCGACAGCTGCGGGCTCTGCGCCCTGGTGGCCAGACTGATAGCCCGGGTCTGACGGCGGTGAGGCAGGCAGACCCCGACGAAACCGGCGGCCGAACGCCTGACCCCGCCTCGCTGCTGGCCTGCCCGCCCGGCGAGGGCATTCTCTTGTCGGTAACAGCTGCGCGACCCGGCCCCGCGGCTTCCCCTGCTTGGTGTGCTGCTCGGCGGCCTGGTGCTCGTTGCCCCCGGCCTGCTCCCCGCAGCTTGCCCCTCGTGCTGCTCTCTCGGTTCAGCGGCCTGGTGCTCATCGTCTGGCACGCCTCGCCGGTCGGTGCCCGCGCGGGGTCGGCCGGAGGCCGCACGCCCCGCGCGGGTGTGCCGACCGGAGAGAGCGCAGCGTGCCAGCGGGCCGCCGCAGGCGGGCCGCCTTGAACCAGTAGAGAAAGTCCTCACCGCATCACGGAGTGTTGGCGGCCTCGGGCGCGACGTAGCAGACAGCAGGGGCGGATTGTCCAGCGCCGAAGGTATGTGCGGCCTCGCCAATCAGGGTCCAGCCCAGGCGTTCGTAAAGGCTGATGGCGGCCCGGTCCTTGGTCATGACGTCAAGCGTGAGGCGGAGCCCTCGACTGTCGGCCTCGGTCATGGCTGTCTGCACGAGTCGCTTACCCAGCGATGCGCCTCGGGTATCGGGATCGACGAACAACCGTCCGAGTACTGCGATGGTCTCCGGGGCCTGGCCGGTTCGGTCGAACCACATGCGAGCTGCGTCGTCTCCGCTCGTGGCCTGCGAGATGCTCACATGGCCAACGATGCGCTCGCCGTTGTCCGCAACCCAGGACTGGATCAATGAGTCGGAGACCAGCCATGCCTGCGGGTCGGCGACACCTTCCACGGGGTAGCCGTCGAGTGCGTGAACCTTGACGAGCAATTCGCTCGCGCTGCTCAGGTCGTTTTCGGTTCGAGGTCGAATGGGAATGATGGTCATTAGTCCTCAACCGGAATCGTGTAGTCCAAACCATTGGTGTCCGCGCGCATCGTGAAAATGGTGACCTCGAAAGGTGTGCCCTCGTGGTTAATTCCTGTATGGATAACCTCGATCACCGGGACGCCGTCGGGAATCTTCAAAGCCTCTTTCTCGCTAATTCGGGGCATTCGGGCGGAGATTTCTTCGCGAATTACCTTGATCGGGTATCCAAGTTCATCGAAACGCGCGTACAAGCTGCCAGGCCCCAGGTTGGCGGAGTCGCCGAGGACTGAACCTTGTGCGATGTGCCAAGGAATGTACGTGACTCCACACTGGACTGGTTCATCGTCGGCGTAGTACCAGTTTTCGCGTCGAGCTACCTCCGACTCCGTCGGAAGGAAGAGGCGTTCAGCGACCAGTGCCGGAGCTGGTACTCGGGTGATGGAGGTGCAGTCAACGCGGGCGGTTCGTCCCTGCTTTGAAACTTCCGCACGGTATGGCGATAGGCCCGTTTCCTCTCGGATCTTCTGCGAATAGCGCTCGCTGCCAAATCGCAAAAGACGTGGCTCCTCGCGAACGAAAACGCCCTTGCCGTGCTTGGCGATTACAAGCCCTTCATCGGCCAGAAGACGAACGGCCTCGCGGGCAGTGTTGCGAGCCACGCCGAACTGTTCGGAAAGTCCTCGCTCAGATGGCAGTACGTCACCAGGCGAGAGCTCGCCTGACTCGATCAGCGCTCGGAGTGCTGCCGCTACTCGGCGGCTGGCTGGTGGCTCGCCCTGTGGGGAGCTGGGGTTGGTGGTCACGTCGTCCCTCCTGGTCCTCGGGTCATCGTACTGGCTCAAGGGAGTTCTTGACATCGCACGACCGGCCGGCTTTACTGGCTCAAGGGAGTACTGGCTCAAGGGAGTTGGCCCGGTTGGCGAGGGGGAGTCGTTGTGACACGTGTGACGGCTGCGTTGATCGCGCGGTGGGCGGATGAGGACCAGGAGCTGGGGTGGGATCACCGTCGGCCGCGTTCGGCTGAGGTGGAGTTCCGGTTCGGTGATGAGGATCCGGTCTCGGGTGAGGTGTTCGCGGAGTGCCGGTTCCGGGATCTGCCGGACTTCGTCGCGGACGCGGTGACCGATCAGCTCTACCTGGACCCGGACGAGTGGGACGAGGTGGTGTCCGAGCGTCGGGTGGCTGAGCTGGTCGACCTGCACTCGGTGTTCGTCGGCGGGGTGATGGTGCCCCGTCAGAGCGGGGGGCGTCCCGGGTTGACCGACCGGGGGATCGTGGACCCGATGGACTCGGGTCACCGTGCGGAGTTCCGGTTCCGCCAGTCCAACCACCCTGGCTACACGTGGGAGGACTACGTCGCCGATGTGGAGCGCCGCGCGGGTGGGCGGGGCAACGCGGGTGAGCGGTACAACGTGATCGAGAGCCATGACGACGTCGAGGCGTGGTGCTGATGGCGACCACGACGACCCGCCCTGAGCCCCTGGTCGAACCTGCGACCGAGGATGAGCAGTGGGCGGCTCTGCTGCGTGGCAAGGGTTACAAGGCGTGGCGTGCCAACGTGCAGGCTGTGGGCGGGTGTGCCAAGCCGGTGCGCCTGTCCGGTGAAGCGGCGTGGGTGGGGTCCGACGGGTACCCGGTGCGGGAGATCTCCGGGTCGATCCTGGCCGCGTGCAACAACCGCCGCGAGACCGTGTGCCCGGCCTGCTCGGCCCGCTACGCCGCTGACACCTTCCACCTCGTGCGCGCCGGGCTCACCGGCGGCAAGGGCATCCCCGAGACCGTGGCCGGGCACGTGCGCGCCTTCGTGACCCTCACCGCCCCCTCGTTCGGGCCGGTGCACAACCGCCCCACTACCCGCACCGGCAAGCCCCGCCCCTGTGGCTGCGGGGAGTACCACCACGAACACGACACCCGGATCGGCTCCCCGCTCGACCCGCAGAGCTACGACTACGTCGGCGCGGTGCTGTGGCAGGCGCACGCCCCGGAGCTGTGGCGACGGTTCACCATCACCGCCTCCCGTCACCTCGCCGACGCGCTCGGGGTCCCGAGGGGCAAGGCCGGGGACTACTTCCGCCTGTCCTACACCAAGGTCGCCGAGTACCAGCGGCGCGGCCTGGTCCACTTCCACGCGGTGATCCGCCTCGACGGCCCCGACGGCCCCACCACACCACCCCCGGCGGGGGTGACCCCGGACCTGCTCGCTGCGGTGGTGAAGCAAGCCGCGGGGATGGTCTCCCTCACCAGCCCGGACAGCGACACCGCCCCGGCCCGGGTCCTGCGGTGGGGCGCCCAGGTCGACGCGGAACCGATCGACCCCACCACCGGAGGCAGTGACGACCAGGTGGTCCACGACCGCAAGGTCGCCGGGTACATCGCCAAGTACGCCACCAAGGGCACCGGCACCACCATCGGGGTCGACTCCCCGATCCGCCACGAACACCAGATCGCCGGACTCGACGTCACCCCGCACGCGCGGGCGATGATCGCCACCGCCTGGCGCCTGGGCGGCCTGGGCGAGTTCGCACAGCTGCGGCTGCGCAAGTGGGCACACATGCTCGGCTTCCGGGGCCACTTCCTGACCAAGTCCCGCGCCTACTCCGTGACGTTCAAGACGCTGCGGGCCGCGCGCGGGGAGCACCGCCGTACCCGGGAGCTCGCCGAACTCGGCATCACCGACACCGACTCCATCACCGTGATCAACGACTGGGCCATGACCGGCATCGGCTACCAGACCGCGCCGGAGCGCGAGTTGGCCGCCGCCATCGCTGAACTCACCGCCCACAAGCGCCGCGCCCGAATGCAGGAGGCCACCCCGTGAGCACCCCCGACAACGACAACGTCGTGCCCCTGCCCTTCCTCAACGACCTCACCCCGGGAGCGGCCTCCCCCGGCAAGAACGGGGCCGCTGAGACCGCCTCGGTCACCGGCTCCGGCGAGATCAACACCCGCGTCATGACCTACACCGTGACCCAGGTCGCCGAGATGCTTGGTCTCTCCCGGGGCGGCACCTACGAGTGCGTCCGCAACGGCACCATCCCCGCGATACGCCTCGGAAACCGCTGGGTCGTGCCCTGCAAGCGCTTCCACGCCTGGCTCGACAACCTCCCGGAGGACTGAGCGGTGGCTGTCGATGACCTGTGGTACCTGCGCAAGCGGGACGCGTCAGGTGCCCGGATACCGTCCAAACGGCACGGCCGGGGCAAGCGCTGGCGTGTCAGGTGGACCGACCCTGAGAGTGGGCAGCCTCGGACGGAGCTGTTCGAGCGCAAGGCAGATGCTGAGCGTCGGGATGCGACGGTCCAGGCGGACATCTCGCGCGGGCAGTACGTGGACCCGCGTGGTGGACAGCTCACCGTCGCCGAGTTCGCCGAGCAGTGGCGGAAGACCCTCCTGCATCGCGGGAGCACCGCCGAGCGAACCGAGCGGACCATCCGGCGCCACATCGTGCCCGTTCTGGGGCATCTCCCGTTGGCCTCGGTGCGCAGCTCGCACGTTCGCGGCTGGGTGAAGGACCGGGCTGGGGTGCTCGCCCCAAGCACTCTCAGCGTGGTCTATAACGGCACGCTCCTGCCGATGTTCGGCGCGGCCATCGCGGACCGGCTCATCGGCTTCACGCCGTGCGTGGGCATCCGCCTGCCGGAGATCCCGGACGCCCGCTACTACATCGCCAAGCCGGAGCAGGTTCACGCCCTGGCCGCCGCGCTGCCGATCCTCTACCGGCCGATCGTCTACCTCGCGGCTGGCTGCGGCTGGCGCGGTGGCGAGATCTTCGGCCTTGAGGTCGACGGGGTGGACTTGGAGGCCCGAGAGGCGCACGTCCGTCACCAGCTCACCGTGATCGCGGGCCGGACGCCCTACCTCGCGCCTCCGAAGACGAAGACCAGCACCCGGACGAATGAGCTGCCTGCGGTCGTCGCGGATGCGCTGCGGGACCACATGGGGCGCTTCCCGGCCCTGCTGACGGAGATCTCTGACGAGACCGATCCCCGGACTCCGGTTACCCGGGCCGCGCGACTGGTGTTCACCCGGGAGGACGGCCGACCGATCCACCGGGCGGACTGGTCGTACATCTGGCGCCCCGCGGTCAAGGCCGCTGGCCTGCCCGAGGGGTTCGGCCTGCGCGACCTGCGGCACTACTTCGCCACTGTGCTGATCTTCGGCGGAGCCAACGTCAAGACGGTGCAGCTCGCGATGGGCCACACCACGCCGACGGTCACTCTCAACACCTACGTCGGGTACTGGCCGGACGCCGTTGACCAGACTCGCGGCCTGGTGGATGCCTCACTCGGATGTACCGGGGTTGTACCCAGCACCACCGCGTGAGGCATATCCCCAGGTCAGCGGCGCTAGCTCAGCGGTAGTTGGTGAACTGGAGCGCGATGCCGAAGTCGCTCGCCTTCAGCAGGGCGATGACCTCCTGCAGGTGGTCCTTCTTCTTGGCCGAGACGCGTAGCTGGTCGCCCTGGATCTGCGCCTGGACGCCCTTGGGGGCCTCCTCGCGGATCTTCTTGCCGATCTCCTTGGCCTTCTCCGTGCTGATGCCCTGCACCAGCGTCCCGGTCACCCGGTACGTCTTCCCCGACAGCGTGGGCTCACCCACGTCGAAGGCCTTCTGGGAGACGTTGCGCTTGACCAGCTTCTCCTTGAACACCTCGATGGCGGCGGTGCACCGCTCCTTGGTCTCGGCCTTGATGGTGATCGCCTCGTCCCCGGCCCAGCTCACCTCCGCCCCGGTACCGCGGAAGTCGAAGCGGTTCGCCAACTCCTTGGCCGCCTGGTTGAGCGCGTTGTCCACCTCTTGCCGGTCAACCTTGCTCACCACGTCGAATGACGGGTCCGCCACGTGTCTCGCACCTCCGCGTTCAGGCCTCACTGGGGTCCCGTGGATGCTACCGCCGCCCTCCCCACCCCCACCCCCCGCGCGTCAGGGGGTACCCGTTGGCGGAGCCCCGGGGGCATTGGGTAAGGTCTCCGTCGTCCACAGTGCTGGACACCCGGCGGGTTGCCCGAGCGGCCAATGGGAGCGGACTGTAAATCCGTCGCGAAAGCTACAGAGGTTCGAATCCTCTACCCGCCACAGCAAGGCCCGCGTTCTCTTAGTGAGGACGCGGGCCTTTGGTCGTGAGTGCCATGGGTTGGTGGTCTTGCGTTGGGCGGCGCAGAAATTCCGCTGATGTCAGCCCCGCTTGGCGGAGGCGCGGGGGCTGCGCATGGGGATGAGCACGGTGCGTCATCGGTGTTGCGGTAGGCGGCATGGCTGCCCTTGGTTCGGGTGTACTCGAAGCCGACAGCCTCCAGCAGGTAATGACTTCTGGACTGAGAAGTCGGATAGGGATGGACTCACGGGGCGGTGCCTGGGATCTGGAGTGACGTGACCAGTGGTGCTGTAGTGATCTCCACCTGCGGAGATTGGCCAAGGCGCCCTGGATCGACTGGCTCTGGCTGGCGATGTCGATCCCGCGGCACTGGGCGATGGGCCAGTCCTCCTTTTGTGCACTCACGGTCAGCTTTCGCTGCTCGCCCATGTCTCCGGTGTCCCACCTGCGCGGGTGGTTTGTCTCCAGTGCGCGTCTCGCTGGTTGTGTCGCGCTCGTGGGTGCGAGCGGTATCAAGTTCAACCATATCTCGAGGATCACTCTCATCTTCGCAGGTCAGGCTTCTGTAGATCCGTCGTGAAGCTTCGGAGGCCGTTGGTGAGTCCGTCAATGGGCGACGAGACACCTCGTTGGTGGAGCACTCCCGAGGGTCACGGCGCTGATGTGTTAGGAGTAGGACAGTTACGAGACAAATCTCGGAGATGAGGTTGTCAAGCTCGAAGATGAAAGATAGTCTCTGGGAGACGGCAGGTCAAAGCGTTGAGAGAGGTGGCCGTGACGCGAGATCGACGGTCGTTGCACGAACACGAGTGCAAAGTGCGGGACTGCTACGCGTCAGAGCTCGTCCAGCATCGCCCGGGCGAGTTGCTTGTCGCGCGGGAGAACAGTTACGACGGCACGGCCGTGCGCGCAGATATGCGCACGATCGATCGGAGCAACGTCACCCGCCTGTGGGAGTTTAAAATCCGCGCTAGTTACGAGGCTTTGGGGCAAATCTTGGTCTATGTCGCCATGGCGCGACGTGCGGAGGAAAGTGCTGGCAGCGGCTCTCTAATCCGTGGCGTCATTGCGGCTTTCGAATTTCGGTCTGAAATTCTATACGCCGTCGAGAGGATGAATCTTTCAATTGAGACAGTCGTTCTGCCGCATGTGCTTCGCAATGCTGGAAGAATCCCGTCTGTTGTGGAATCTGCATCACCTCCTGTAATTCCGTGTCAGTCTGGACTTTTCGTCTCGGCGGACGCCGAGACGGTCTACAAGGAGACGCTATGAATACGCCATTTATTAGTCAGAAAAAATTGATCAACACTGAAGAAATTGCCGAAGATGCGAAATTTGGAGGTCTGCGTATCCTACGTGTCAGTTCTGACCCTGAAGTACGGGACAATTTTGATCAGCATCGCTATCGATTTCAGCATGAGGGCGAGAAGCGGCATGTCATTCGCGGAACACTCTGCTTGAAAGGTGCCGAGGAGGGGTACCGGATCTGTGTCACGGTCCATCCCAGCCTACGGCAATTTACCGACCTGGTGCGGTACAATCCTTCCGATCCGCCACGTGCTGTCGATTATGAGGCTATTGGCATGAAAGCGGCCCACGTGAAGACGCAGAGCGACTTCAAAGGCGCAAAGGCCAATAATCGTGGCGATTTCCGCCGTTACATCCTTGAGGCTGTCCGCGGTGAGCGGATTGCCTACCTTCCCACTGTTACCGGGTGGCAGTCGGTCGAGGAGTTCGAGGAGGACCCGCAGCCTATTTTTGTCGCGTTCGATGAAGCGAACCCGGCGGCACTTTACGGCGAAATTTACTTGCCTAAGCGTCCCATCATGCAAGCCGACGGTCAGACTCAGACTGCTGCTCTGTTCGAGGCGGCGCAGAATCGCCTGGTGATCCAAGGTGGCGCGCTTGACACCTTTTTTGTGACTCTCGAAATTGAATTGAAGGTAAGCGTCGAAGCGGCGGCCCAGAGTTTCGCTGACCGCAACGGGCGCGGAACGAAGAAGAATACCAACCTGGTAGCAACCTTCGATACCTCCTCTGCGCTTGCTAAATTGCGCAATAAGGCGATCAAGGGCACTATCTTTGAGGAACGCGTCGCCGATGGTCGCAGCACAGGAGCTACGCTCACTGCGGTTCAGAACATTATTGATGCATCGACACTCGAGCAGATCTTGCTTAACGTAATTTCACACGGAAACCGAAAACGTGAACATATCAAGCACCATCACGTCGAGGCGGTGCTGCCGTATTGTCGCGAGTTTTTGCAGATGCTGGAAGATCAATTCGGCGACGCTTGGCGTGACACCAAGCAGCCTGATACGTATCGACGTCTGTACGTTCACGGATGGGCATTTGCCCTTAAGGCCCTCGCGTTGGCCTACAACCAGGTGCGGCGCGACAAACTTGGGCCGATCATGGAAGCGATGCAAAAGGAAACAGCAACCGGAGACGACACAACTGAGCAGTTGGAAAAGCGATTCGCCGAGATTGTCGCAGAACAGTCGGCACCTACTCCGATCATCTCTTTCGATGAGTTCAAGCAGCGTCTCGCTGCTGTGGACTGGCGGCGTGACCGGCGGCATTGGATCCGAATCACAGGTTATTTGCAGGATAAGAATGGAACTAAGAAGACGGCGACTCTTAAGTCTACCGGGGAGATTGTCGTCGCAGCAGCAGCCTCGAACACGCCAGCGCATATTGGCCAAGTTGAGAACAAGATCTTGTCTGCCACGTGGACGGACCTCATCAGTCACGAATCGGAGCCCCTCGACTAATCCTTATACTGCGTCAGGGGTATCCGTGCGTGGATGCGAGCAGGGGGGCGAGATCGTGACGACCGTGACTCGAGTTGGATGGCCTAGTTCTTTTGGGTAACTTTATCTCGAGGTTTACGGTGTCTTCACTGGTCGGGCGCTTATAAATCCGTCGCGAAAGCTTCAAGGGTTCGAATCCGCTACCCGTCACAACGAAGGCCCGTGTCCTCTTCGCGAGGGCACGGGCCTTCGTTGTGAGTGCTATGGACTTGGTCCGGTTTTCAGAGCAGCGCCAGGAATTTTGCTGGCGTCAATCCGGCCTGGCGAATGATGGAGGCGAGAGTGCCGCGTTTTACGGTCCCATGCATGGGGATGATCACCGCACGGCTGTTGGTGTCGCGGTAGACGGCATGGCTGCCCCTGGTGCGGGTGTACTCGAAGCCGACAGCCTCCAGCGCCCGGATGACCTTCTTGACCGAGAGATCGGACAGTGCTGGACTCACGCGGCGGTACCGGGGATCTGGAACGAGGTGACCAGGGGTGTCGTGGTGACCTCTGCCTCGGGAACTTCCTCGAAGTACAGCTCGACGGCGTCGCGGAGGTTGGCCAAGGCCTCCTGGATCGACTGGCCCTGGCTGGCGATGTCCACCTCAAGGCACTGGGCGATGAACCAATCCTCTTCTTGATGTACTGCTGCGGTCAGCGTCCGCTGTTCGCTCATGGCGCCAGTGTCCCACCTGTCCGGGTCGCGTGTCTCCGCAGACGCCAGGCCGGTCACGGGGTGCGGTCGTGGGTGCGAGCTGGGGTGCGAAGTCGTTGATCCCCGTGCCCCGTGACTGGTCAGCGTAGTCCATCCAGGTGAACCATTCCTCTGGGTTCATCTACATCTTCGCTGGTCAGGCGTCTGTAAATCCGTCGCGAAAGCTACAGAGGTTCGAATCCTCTACCCGCCACCACGAAGCCCGTGATCTGCGAGTTCAGATCACGGGCTTCGTCGGCTTTCAGGGGCCTCGGTGAAGTGGAGTTCGACGGCTTCGCGGAGGTTGGTCAGGGCCTCCTGGGGCGACTGGCCCTGGCTGGCGATGTCGACCTCGAGGCACTGGGCGACGAACCAGTCCTCTTCTCGGTGCATGGCCGCGGTCAGCGTTCGCTGTGTGCTCATCGACCCCGGTGTCCCACTCGGTCGGACTCTGTGTCTTCTGTGGACATCGGTTGTGGGTGCGAGTTCGGCTTGCCGGGCAATGTGCGGATGCCGTATGCGGAAATGGGGACAGGGGATCACCATTTCGAGTCGGGAATGTGTATTGGGGGTTTCGGGCGGGGACCGGGCGCGCCCCCTGTGGCGCGGCCGGTCCCCGTGGTGTCCCGCCGCGACGAGGGGGCCGCCCTTTCCGCTGCCGGCTGGGCCGCGGAAAGAATGGGAATAGTCGATCCCATTCGGGCGTGCTGCCGAATGGTGGGGGATGGTTGGGCTTTCTGTGGTAGCGCGGTGGCGCATTTGATGGATCTCTGCTGGTAAGCCGGTGAAGTCGAGGGTCTATCACCCGCAAGAGGGACGTCGGGAGGGGTGGGGGTGGTTAGTTTTCGGCTCCGAAGCGATGGATCCTACGCAGGGGGTTTGCTGAGATGGCGTGGAAAAGACGTGTGGGTGCGGTATTCGCGGTTGTCGCGGTTCTGGGGGGCACCGGGGTGGGTGCTTCGGCGCACGCGGACAAGAAGGGGGAGGTCGTCGCCCGGGTGGTGAGGGGTGGGCCGCCTTCGGGGGCCGTGGAGGTGGAGTTGGTGCCGGACACCGGGGTGGACCGGGCGACCGGGGAGGTGGGGGCGCAGGCGGCGTTCCTGCCGTTCAACTTCAACTTCGACTTCACCGCCAGCCTCGCCTCGCGGACCTTCTGGCCCGTCCTGGGGCGGGCGTGCGTGAGCCTGCGGGGGACCGGGAGCGCCGACCCGAGCTACTACCAGCGGGAGGTGAAGGTCGAGATGTGGGACGCCTACGGCACCGACACCAAGAAGGGCCTCACCGCCCGGTACTCGCTCAACGGCGGCTACTACGGCTACTGCTGGTCCGGTCTGGCCTCCGGCCACGAGCACTACTTCCGCATCTACAAGGACTGGAACCTCGGCGCCCGGGTGTGGGGCAACGGCTGGACCTCGCCCATCTGATCCCCTTGTCCGAGGACGGGGCGGTGTGAGCCGCCCCGTCCTCGTCCAGGAGGTGGGCTTCACAGGCCGTCCACCCGCAGGACGGTGGTGGCCGTGTCGGGGGTGGCGGACCGGCGGACTCGGACCACCGGTTCCACCTCGGTGACCACGCCGACGTTGATCAGGACCTCGGGGTGGTCCGGGTCGGCGAGGGTGATGCGGTTGCCGGGGGAGGGTTTGGTCCGGCCCCGGGGCTTGAAGACGACCGTGGTGTCGTCGACCGTGGTGAGGGTGCCGGGGGTGCCGGTGATGGCCACCGCGACCGGGAGGTCGGGGACGGCTCCCAGGTCCGTGGTGACCGCCCCGTCCGGGGCGACCACGCCGAGGAGGCCCTCCGGGCTGGCCAGCAGGCTGGTGCGGCCCGCGTCGGGGACGCTCAGCAGGTCGCTGGTGCGGGTCAGTGTGGTGACCGTGACCTGCGGGTCCGCCACGCCCGCGGTGACCGGCACCGACACCTCCCCCACCAGGGCCACCGTGTTCCACGCGCCCGCCCCGGTCTGGAACAGCGCCCAGGTCACCCCGGGTTCCACCGACGGCGTCGCCACCTGCTCGTCGAGGACCGACGTGTGCAGGGTGACCTCCCGCGCTCCCGGTTCGGCCAGGGCGAAGCCGATCGAGCCGCCGCCCGCGGGCACCTCGTCGCCCGGCAGGGCCTTGGCGGAGACGAAGCCGACCGCGCGTTGGCCGCGGACCACCGGTGCGGTGGCGCGCAGCACCAGCCGCGACGGGTCGGGGGTGCCCTGGGCGTCGAGTGGGCTGGTGGCGAAGCCCACGCGTTCCCCGCCGCCGGGGTCGACCGCGACCAGGACGACCACCACCAGTGACGCGGCCCGGTTGGGGGATGTGCCCGCGTAGACCACCCGTGACGCCCCGCCTTCCGGCCAGGCCGCGCGGGCCCGGTCGGCCAGCTCCGCATCGCCCACGAGGTCGCCGCGCGGGGCCCACTCGGTGACCGGTGCGGCCGGGGGCACCTCCGCGCCCCGGTCCCAGGCCGCGAACCCGCCCGCCACCAGTGCCAGTGCCACCACCGCCGCGGTGACCGACACCAGCGCGCGCTGCCGCCGCTGGGCGTGCCTGCGCTGGTGCAACACGCGCAGCACCCCGTCGACCGCGGCGCCGTCCCCGCGGACCTCGACCGCGTCGAGTTCGCGCCGGAGCCGGGTGACCGTCCGGTGGGTTTCGTCCCGTCCTCCCGCGATCACGGCCTCCTCCTCCCCGGCGCGGCGGGCTCGTCGGCCCCCCACAGCTCGCGCACCCTGGCCAGCCCTCTGCTGGTCAGCGACTTCACCGTGCCCACGGCGCAGCCCAGTTCCCCGGCGGCCTGCGCCTCGGTCATGTCCAGGACCACCCGGCACACGACCGCCGCCCGCTGCCGGGCGGGGAGCTGCTGCAGCACCGCCAGCACGTGGTGGCGGTCGTCGACCGCCCGGGAGAAGTCCGCCACGTCCAACTGCTCGGCGTACTCCGCCAGCGGCACCGGCGGCTTGCGCCGGACGGTCCGCAGGAACTCGTGGTAGACGGCCTTGCGCGCGTAGGCGACCGCGTTGTCCGCGGGCACCCTGCGCCACCGGGCCAGGCAGCGCAGCAGCGCCTCCTGCACGATCTCCTCCGCGTCGCTGCGGCGTCCGGCGAGCATCAGGGCGTAGCGCAGCAGTTGGTCGTACCGCTCGCGGACGAACGCGTCGAAGTCCGGGTCACCCGGCACGTCTTACCTCCCGATCCACTCCCCAGACCGCCCGGTCGCCCGGAAGGTTGCCGTGCCCGGCGGGAATCTCCCCGCCCGCGCTACCGTGCGGCCATGAGCACCGCCTTCCACCTCGCCATCCCGGTCGACGACCTCGACGCCGCCCGCCGCTTCTACGGCGAGCTGATCGGGTGCCCGCGGGGGCGGGAGGCCGACACCTGGGTGGACTGGGACCTGGGGGGCCACCAATTGGTCACCCACCTCGCCCCGGGCGGGCGCGGCGACGTGGCCGTCAACGCCGTCGACGGCCACGGGGTCCCGGTGCCGCACTTCGGCCTGGTCCTCGACGTCCCCGACTTCCACGCCCTGGCCGAGCGCCTGCGCGCGGCCGGGACCGAGTTCGTCATCGAGCCGCACGTGCGCTTCCCCGGGCAGCCCGGTGAGCAGTGGACCATGTTCCTGCGCGACCCGGCGGGCAACGCCCTGGAGTTCAAGGCCTTCGCCGACCGCGACCAGCTCTTCGCCCGCTGACGATGGACCTCGACCTCGTTTCGCGGACCGTGTCCCAGGGCCTGGCCGGTCCTCGCCCGAAGGCCGTCGTCGACGCCGTCCGGCGGGTGGTGGGCGTGCCCGCCCGCGACGTGTTCGCCGCCGCCCTGGCCGTCCGCGCCCGCACGGACGGGTTGGTGCTCGCGGACGTCGACGACGCGATCACCTCCGGTTCCGTGGTGCGGACCTGGGCGATGCGCGGCGCCCTGAACCTGGTCGACGCGGCGGACGCGGGCTGGCTGGTCGCCCTGCTGGGGCCGCGGGCCGCGCACGGGCTGCGGGAGCGCAGGCACCGGCTCGGGCTCGACGACGCCAGGGTCGCGCACGGCACGCAGGTGATCGCCGAGGCCGCGGTGGTCCCGCGCACGCGCCCGGAGCTGCTCGCCGACCTGGCCGCGGCGGGGATGGCGCTGGACGACAGCCGGGCCTTCGCGCAACTGGTCGCGCACGCGGCGATGGCGGGCGAGGTCGTCCGGGTCGCCGACCGGGACGGGGAGCCGACGTTCCTGCGCGCGGAACCGGTGGTCGAGGACGAGGCGGTGCTGCTGAACCGGCTCGCCCTGCGCTACCTCGACGGGCACGCGCCCGCCGGGTGGGAGGACTTCGCCACCTGGTCCGGCCTGCCCACCGGCAAGGCCAAGGCGGCGTTCGCCGGGCTGTACCCGCCCGCCGCGCGGCCGGAGCCGCCGCGGACCGTGCGGCTGCTGGGGCACTCGGACCCGTACCTGTCGGCGTACCGGTCGCGGACGTTCGTGGTGCCCTCGGGGTTCGAGGAGCGCGTGCAGGAGGGCGAGGGGGTGGTGAACCCGGTCGTCCTGGTGGACGGGGCCGCGGTGGGGACGTGGGGGTTGGAGGGCGACGAGGTGCAGGTGGCGCCGTTCGCGATCCTGCCGCGCGGGGTGGGGTCGTTGCTGCGGGTGGAGACGGGGGAGCTGGGCCGGTTCCTGGGGCAGCCGCTGACCCTGCGGGAACGGGCCTGAGGACCGGTCAGCGGCGGACCGGGCGGCGCAGCCACATCGTCCACAGCGGGCGGTAGCCGTGGGAGTACCAGAACGGCGTGGAGCGGGGGTTGGGCAGGGCGTGGTGCAGGAGGGTCACCGGGATGCCCTCGGCGTCGAGGACCCGGTGGGCGTGCGCGGCGAGGGCCGAGCCGACCCCGGAGCCGCGTTCGGCCGCGGTGACGCCGAGGCTGGCGAGGTAGGCCACCTCCGGTGCCGAGGTGTAGCGGCGGGCCCACTGCGAGGTGGGTGGGAGCTGGAGGTGGACGTGGCCGAGGACGCGGTCGCCGCGCACGGCCACCCAGACCGCGGGCCGGGGTTCGCCCAGGAGGAACACCAGTTGGTTGCGCAGGGCCTCGGCGGTGTCCTCGCGGGGGGTGACCTTCCCGAAGGGGGCGTCGTACTCGACGACCTCCAGGTTGAGGGCCACGAGGGTGTCGAGGTCGTCGGGGGTGGCGGGGCGGATGGTGGCGTCCGTCGGCGGGGTCGGGCCGGGGCGGCCCGCGGTGCGGGCGGCGATGGTGCTGACCGGGGCGAAGCCGCGGTGGACCAGGGCCAGGACCGCCTCGGTGTCGCGGCTGGGGAGTTCCAGGACCGCCGCCGAGTCCGTGTCGCCGGGGGTGGTGGCGCCGTGCAGGAGGTCGAACCAGGTGTCGAGGAGGGCGCCGAGGGTGTCGGCCCGGTCCGCGCCCGCCAGGCGGACCTCCAGGTTGTGCCGCTTCGCCGGGTCCCAGGTGCGCGCCGCCGTGCCGACCGCGGACTCCTGGTACCAGGCGATCGCCGCGCCGGAGGGCGCGGTGATCAGCTTGCCCGCGCCGGGGGACAGCGGCGGGGGTGCGGGCAGCAGTGGGTCCAGGTCGGCCAGGCGGGCGGCGTGCTCGTCGGCGACGGCGGCGACGGCGGTGAGGTCTGGGGCGGTGTCGGCGGGGCTCACGCGGTCATCCAAGCGCAGCGACCGGTCCGGTGTGCCGCGTTCGGGTCCGGACGGCTCCTCGTTCGGGTGGGTGACGCCGGGGACGCGCCCGGTGTCTCTGCGTTGGGACGGCGTTGCGCCAGTGGGGTGATTGTCGCCGCGCCCCGACCGGAAGGGGCGGCTGGTGTCGGCCGGGGTCCCCGGCGGCCCCGGGGTGTGCCGGGTGGATCTTCGTTGTGCACCTGGGCCAGGACTCGAGCGGGGGCGGGCCGGGCGGTCGTCGCTGGTGGCCCGGCGGGGACCCGGCGGCGCGAGAACGTGCCGGGGGTGCTCGACCGAGGACCGGTGGTGTTGCGGTGGTGAGCGGGAACCGGGTTCGGCGGGCCGTCGACCGGTGGACGGGTGCCTGAACTTGGTGTCCACGAGTAACTAGCACACGTGCCAGTTTCGCCTGATCGGGGTACAGTCAGCTCGCCGTCGGGGGACTCGCCATGCGCGGGGGTGGCCAGCAGGGCCATCCACCGGCCGTCCGAGGAGGTTGAATGTCGGACCACCATGGCGGGGCCGGTCCCGGCCCACTGCCTGCGGTGAGCACCACTGCCGACACCCCGGACGAGGGGCAGCAGTGGGCGTCCGAGGAGCCCCCGCCGAATCGGCGGTTCCTCGTCTTCTCCGTCCTGGTCCTCACCTCCTCCCTGGTCGCGGCGGCGCTGGTGTCGCCGTGGTCGATGCCCTCCGGCGGGGCGCAGGTGATCTGGGTCGGGCTGCTGCTGGCGCTGGGCTTCCTGGTCGCCGAGCAGCTCGGCATCAACATCGACGTGCGCAGCGGCGTGTCCTGGTCGATCTCCTTCTCCGAGATCCCCCTGGTCATCGGGTTGTTCGTGGCACCGTTCGAGGTGGTGCTGGCCGCGCACCTGGTCGCCGGTGTCGGCACGCTGCTGGTGCGCCGGGTGCAGGACCGCATCCTCTACAACGCGGGCGCCATGGTCTTCGAGATCGTCAGCGCCTTCGCCGTGTTCGGCTTCGTCAACCGCTGGCTGGCCGGGGTCGGCCCGAGCTGGACCGGCGTGCTCGCGGGCGCGCTGGCCGCCCCGCTGTCGAGCACCCTGCTGGCCCTGGTCTGCGTGCGCGTCCTCGGCCGCCGGATGCGGTTGGGCGCCGCGGTCCGTCTCGTCCTGCGCACCCTGGTCCTCGGCCTGGTCAACGCCTCCACCGGCGTCGTCGGCTACCAGGTCGTCATGCACGCCGAGGCCGGGTGGCCGCTGCTGGTGCTGGCCATGGGCGGGCTGGCCGCGCTCTACATCGCCTACTCCGGGCTGCTGCGCGAGCAGCGGGACCTGGAGGCTCTCTCCGAGGTCAGCCTGATCGTCGCCCGCTCCGGGCACCAGGCCGCGGCCAAGCCCTCGATGGGGCTGGCCGACCCGAACGAGGTCGCCGAGGTGACCGACCCCGACGAGTGGCAGGTCATCGCCGAGCGGATCAAGGACCAGCTCGGCGCCGCCAGGGTGGTGCTGCGGCTGCGGTTCGACCCGCAACTGCCGCTGCACACCGTGGTCTCCGGCGCCGACCTGCCCGGTGAGATGTACGACGTCGAGGCGACCGGGCCCAAGGCGGACGCGCTGCTGCGGCTGCCCGGCTCGCACGTGCGCCACTTCCGCCGCGGCGACGCGGTCCCCGAGGTGCGCCACGCCCTGCTGCGCCGCGACGCCGAGGAGGCGCTGGTGGTGCCGCTGCGCAGCGCCAGCCACCTGCTCGGCGTGGTCGAGGCGCACGACAAGCTGTCCAGGTGGCGCGGCTTCGGCCAGGCCGACACCCGGCTCATCGGCACCATGGCCAGCCACCTCGCCACCGCCATGGACAACCGCAGGCTGCTCGCCACCCTGCGCCACGACGCCTACCACGACCCGCTGACCGGCCTGCTCAACCGGCCCGGCTTCCGCCGCGCCGCCGGGGAGCCCATCCGCCAGCACCCCGACTCGGTCGTGCTGCGCATCGACCTCGACGTGCTCTCCACCGTCAGCGACGCCCTCGGCTACGCCTGGAGCGACCGGATGGTGGTGGCCGCGGGCAGGCGGCTGCGCGACGCGCTCGGCCCGGACGTGGCGCTGGCCCGGCTGGAGGGCGGCCAGTTCGCCGTGCTGCTGGCCGAGACCACCCCCGAGGAGGCGCACCGGGTCGCCGAGCGGCTGCGCTCCGGGCTCGCCGCCTCCTACCCGGTCGACCGGCTGACCGTCGAGGCCAGCTCCGTGGTCGGCTACTCCACCCCGCGCACGGTCGGCACCGACGCGGAGGACGCCCTCGAACTCGACGTCGACGCGCTGTTGCAGCGCGCTGACGTGGCGCTGCGCGCGGCCCGCTCCAGCGGCGAGAACGTGCGGGTCTACCTGCCCACGATGGGCCAGATCTTCCTGCGCCGCTTCCAGCTCGTCACCCAGTTCCGCCAGGCGCTGGAGACCGGGCAGGTCAAGGTGCACTACCAGCCGAAGGTGGCGCTGCCGAGCCGCCAGGTGCTCGGCGTCGAGGCGCTGGTGCGCTGGCGGCACCCGGAGTTCGGCAGGCTCGACCCGGACGAGTTCGTGCCCGCCGTGGAGGCCGCCGGGCTGGTGGACGCGCTGACCGGGTTCGTCATGGACCAGTCGCTGATCCGGGTGCGCAAGTGGCTCGACCGCGGGCTGCGGATCGCCGCCGCGGTGAACCTGTCGGTGCGCAGCCTGGACGACCCGAACTTCCCCGACCGCGTCGCCGAGGCGCTGGAGCGCCACCAGGTGCCGCCGGAGCTGCTGACGCTGGAGCTGACCGAGTCCGGGGTGATGGCCGACCCGCAGCGCGCCCTGCCGGTGCTGCGCCGGTTGCACACCCTGGGCGTGACGCTGGCGGTCGACGACTTCGGCACCGGCTACTCGTCGCTGGCCTACCTGCGGCAGCTCCCGGTGGACGAGGTGAAGATCGACAAGAGCTTCGTGCTCGGCATGGGCACCGACCTCGGCGACCTCGCCGTGGTCCGCTCCATCGTCGAGCTGGGCCACTCGCTCGGCCTGATCGTGGTGGCCGAGGGCGTGGAGGACGACGCCGCCCGCGACCAGCTCGCCGCGATGGGCTGCGACGTGGCGCAGGGCTACCTGATCTCCCGCCCGCTGTCGGAGAGCAGGCTGGAGGCCTGGCTCCAGGCCCGAACGACGCAGGCCAGGGGCTTGCGCGACGAGACCGTGCTGACCCTGCTCTCCTGAACGACCCCCCCGTTTTGACCCTGCGACACCGTTGTGTATGGTTACCCGCGTCGCCAGGGAAACCAGGCGGCAGGAGCCAGACCAGCCCCTTTAGCTCAGTCGGCAGAGCGTCTCCATGGTAAGGAGAAGGTCTACGGTTCGATTCCGTAAAGGGGCTCGACGGTTGAAGCCGCGGTTACACCGGGAATTTCTGCGGTGTGTCGCGGCTTGAACCATGTCATAGCGGCGTAGCTCAGTTGGTAGAGCAAACGGCTCATAATCGTTGTGTCGCCGGTTCAAGTCCGGCCGTCGCTACGTGATAGACCGAGGGGCTCGCCCCTCGCATCCTTGAGACCCGGTCCAGGCAGTGGGCCAGGTCTCTCCGCCCGCAGGGCGGTCATCGGTTACGAAAGGCATTGCTGTGGCTTCTACTGACGTGCGGCCGAAGATCACGCTCGCGTGTGAGAGCTGCAAGCACCGCAACTACATCACCAAGAAGAACCGGCGCAACGACCCGGACCGCCTGGAGATGAAGAAGTTCTGCCCGAACTGCGGCGCGCACAAGCTGCACAAGGAGACCCGCTGACCCACCGGGGCCCCCGGGCTCCCCTGGCAGGCTGACTGAGCCGTCCCACCTCGGTGGGACGGCTTTGGTCGTTTTCAGGCCCCCCTGGATAAGGTGCTTCCGTGGCACTCGACCAGTCGTTTGTGGGGCGTACCTACCCGCCTTCACCCGTGTACGAGGTGGGGCGGGCGAAGATCAAGGAGTTCGTGGACGCGATCGGCGACACCGATCCCGTGCACCGCGACCCGGAGGCCGCGCGCGCCGCGGGCTTCCCGGACGTGGTGGCACCGCCGACGTTCACCACCATCCTGAACCTCGAACTCATCAACACCATCGTGTCCGACCCCAAGCTGGGGCTCGACTACGGCCGGATGGTGCACGGGGACCAGAGCTTCGAGTACCACCGGCCCGTCGTGGCCGGGGACCGGCTGGTCGCGGTGGGGTCGGTGCAGAGCATCATGAGCCGGGCGGGCAACGACTTCATCGTGCTCAAGGCGGAGATCACCACCGAGGCGGGCGAGCCCAGGGTCACCGGCACGGCGCAGTTGGTCGTGCGGGACGCGGGAGCCGACACGTGAGCGCGCTGGAGAAGGGTGCCGAGCTGCCCCCGCTGCAGGTCCGGCTGACCCGGGCCGACCTGGTCCGGTACGCGGGCGCGGCGCTCGACCACAACCCGATCCACTGGAACGAGCGCTTCGCCAAGGAGGTCGGCCTCCCGGGCGTCATCGCGCACGGGATGCTGACCATGGGCGTCGCCGGTCGGGTCGTCACCGAGGCCCGGGTGGGCACGCTGGTCAGCTACAGCGCCCGGTTCACCCGGCCCGTGGTCGTCCCGGACGACGACAAGGGCGCCCTGGTGGAGCTGAGCGCCAAGGTCGGCGCGGTGCTCGACAACGGCGACCTGCGCATCGACATCACCGCCCGGTTCGACGGCCGGACCGTCCTCGGCAAGGCCATCGCCATCGTCCGCCCCTGAACCCCCCGGCGGCCGGACACCGGCCCGGCCGCCGGAATTGCTCCGGTCACCCGGGGGACGCCCGCAACATTTGTCGTCCGGGGCTGGCCAAACCGGGGGTGCGTCGGGTAATGCAGCCCACTCGCCCAGCCCCGGTGGGACGGGACTAGATTCGCCCGGGTGACGGCATCCGACCTCATCTCCTTCGCCCGCGGCGCCCCCTCCCTCGACATCATCGACGTGGCAGGCCTCAAGGCCGCCACGGACGCGGCGCTCACCCAAGACCCCGGCGGCGCCCTCGGCTACGGCACCGCGATCGGCTACCCCCCGCTGCGCAAGCTGCTCGCCGAGCGGCACGGCGTGGCCGAGGACCAGGTGCTGGTCACCAACGGCTCGATGCAGGCCGACGCGTTCCTGTTCGACCAGCTCGTCGTCTCCGGCAGCCCGGTCGTCGTGGAGCGGCCCACCTACGACCGCACCCTGCTCGGCCTGCGCGAGCGCGGCGCCGACGTGCGGCCGGTGGCGCTGGACCTCGACGGCATCGACACCGAGGAGCTGGCCGCCCTGCTCGACGGGGGCCTGCGCCCGACGTTCGCGCACATCATCCCCAACTTCCAGAACCCGGCTGGCTACACGCTGAGCCTGGCCAAGCGCAAGCGCCTGCTGGAGCTGGCCGAGCAGTACGACTTCGTCGTCTTCGAGGACGACCCGTACGCGCAGATCCGGTTCGCCGGTGAGCCGCTGCCGACCATGCTGGAGCTCGACGAGGGCCGCGGCCGGGTCGTCTACGCCAGCTCGTTCTCCAAGACGGTGGCCCCCGGCGTGCGCGTCGGCTACATCGTCGGCCCCAAGGAGCTGGTGGCGCGGGTGCGGGCGCGGGCGACCAACACCTACATCTCGCCCAACATGTTCGCCCAGGCCGTGGTCTACCAGTTCTGCGTCGACGGCGGCCTCGACCGGTCGATCGCCAAGGTCAACGCGGCCCTGGCCGAGCGGGTCGCGACGCTGTGCGCGGCGCTGGCCGAGCAGCTTCCGGAGGCGAAGTTCACCGCCCCCGAGGGCGGCTACTTCATGTGGGTCGAGCTGCCCGAGGGCGTCGACGTGGCGCGGCTGCTGCCCGCCGCAGAGGAGCGCGGGGTGACCTTCGTCAAGGGCACCGACTTCCTGCTGGAGGGCGGCGCGTCGACCATGCGCCTGGCCTACTCCGGGGTGCGCGCCGACCAGATCGCCGAGGGCGTCGGCCGCCTCGCCGAGGCGCTGCGCTCGTTGCAGGTCACCGCGGGCTGAGAGCACTGGTCACCCGGGATGTGGGCCTCGGTTGCGAGACCCACTCCCGGGTACCGTATGCTCTCGTGCTTGGGACGGCTTGATCGCCCACGCTGGTCCGCGCGAGCGGTAAGGTGGGGGTCGATCGGGTGCGTTCGCACCACGCAGCCGCGAGGCTGCACAGGGGCGTAGCTCAATTGGCAGAGCAGCGGTCTCCAAAACCGCAGGTTGCAGGTTCGATTCCTGTCGCCCCTGCGTTTGTCGCCCGGTCCGGCCCGAGTCCTCGACTCGGCCGGTCCGGGCGAACAGAACACACCGAGTGGAGGATGGCGTGGCCGAGGACAAGGAGCGGGAAGAGGGGCAGGAGCGCCCCTCTCGTCCGTCCACCGCCGCTTCCCGGCGGGAACGCCGCGGCACCGCCCGGCCCGCCGCCGCCGCTGCCTCCACGGGCAAGGACGTCGACCCCAAGACCGAGCGGGTCAAGGCGGTCCGCCCCGCGGGCAAGACCGGCGCGGCCGACGCGAGCGACAAGAAGGGCCGTGCGACCCCCAGCAGGGAGCGCAAGGCCGAGAAGGTGTCGTTCTTCGCGCGCATCGCCCGGTTCCTCCGCGAGGTCGTCTCCGAGCTGCGCAAGGTCATCTGGCCCACGCGCAAGCAGCTGATCACCTACACCGCCGTGGTGCTGGTGTTCGTCGCCTTCATGGTGGCGCTGGTCTCGGGCCTCGACCTCCTCCTCGGCAAGGGCGTTTTCTGGCTGTTCGGCTGAGCCCGCGCCCGCTGGGTGCGCCGGTCGGAACGGGCTGGGGACGTGATGTACGAAAGGAAGCGAGACCAACTGTGACCTCCGAGAACGGCGCCGCCGACGGGAGTGGCCTGTCCGCCCTCACCGACGACGAGGTCTTCGCGGCCAAGGACACCGAGTCCGACGCGGACGCGGTGGACTCCACCGAGACCGACAGCGCCGATGAGGCCGACGGCACCGACGGGGCCGACAGCGCGGACACCGACGCTGCGGACTCCGACGACGACGCGGACACCGAGGACTCGGCGGCGGCCGAGTCCGAAGCCGCTGAGACCGAGGCTGTTGAGTCCGAGGCTGTGGACAGCGCCGCTGTTGACGAGACCCCGATCGACGCCCCGCCCGCCGACCCGGTCGCCGAGATGCGCGACGCGCTGCGCGCGGCCCCTGGCGACTGGTACGTCGTGCACTCCTACGCGGGTTACGAGAACAAGGTCAAGACCAACCTCGAGACCCGCATCCAGACCCTCGACCAGGAGGAGTTCATCTTCCAGGTCGAGGTGCCGACCGAAGAGGTCACCGAGATCAAGAACGGCCAGCGCAAGCAGGTGCAGCGCAAGGTGCTGCCCGGCTACATCCTGGTCCGGATGGAACTCAACGACGCCTCCTGGTCCGCGGTCCGCAACACCCCCGGGGTCACCGGTTTTGTCGGCGCGACCTCCAAGCCGTCGCCGCTGACCATCGACGAGGTGCTGAAGTTCCTCCTCCCGCGGGTCGAGGAGGCCAAGCCGGACAAGGCCAAGGGCTCCTCCGGCGGCGCGTCCCGCGGTCCCGCGGTCGAGGTGGACTTCGAGGTCGGCGAGTCGGTCACCGTCATGGACGGCCCGTTCGCCACGCTGCCCGCCACGATCAGCGAGGTCAACGCCGACGGGCAGAAGCTGAAGGTCCTGGTGTCGATCTTCGGCCGGGAGACCCCGGTCGAGCTGTCGTTCACCCAGGTCTCCAAGATCTGATCCGCTCCCCGCCCGCGGGGACGGACGGCCGCACCCGGCGCAGCCATTCGCCGGGTGCGGACCCTGTGGCCGTACCTGGCCACTCCCGATGGAAACAGGAAGCACGGAAATGCCACCCAAGAAGAAGAAGCTCGCAGCGATCATCAAGCTGCAGATCAAGGCGGGCCTGGCCAACCCGGCCCCGCCGGTCGGCCCCGCGCTGGGCCAGCACGGCGTCAACATCATGGAGTTCTGCAAGGCCTACAACGCCGCGACCGAGTCGCAGCGCGGGCAGGTCGTGCCGGTCGAGATCTCCGTGTTCGAGGACCGCTCGTTCGACTTCAAGCTCAAGACCCCGCCCGCGGCGAAGCTGCTGCTCAAGGCCGCCGGGGTGGAGAAGGGCTCGCCGGAGCCGCACACCAAGAAGGTCGCCAAGGTGACCTGGGACCAGGTGCGCGAGATCGCCGAGACCAAGAAGGCCGACCTGAACGCGGTCGACATCGACCAGGCCGCCAAGATCATCGCGGGCACCGCCCGCTCGATGGGCATCACGGTCGAGTAGGACCCGCTCCACCAGCACCGACGTGGGAGGGCCGAGCGCGGCTCGCACCACAACTGATCAGCGGACGCCGGTTCGCCTTCCTGACCGGCACCGCACTCCAGGACTTACCAGAGGAACAGCAATGGCAAAGCGCAGCAAGGCATACCGTCAGGCGGCGGAGCTGATCGACCGCGAGCGGCTCTACAGCCCGCTCGAGGCGGCCAACCTCGCCAAGGACACCTCCAAGGTGAAGCTGGACGCGACCGTCGAGGTCGCCATCCGGCTCGGCGTGGACCCCCGCAAGGCCGACCAGATGGTCCGCGGCACGGTCAACCTGCCGCACGGCACCGGCAAGACCGCCCGCGTCATCGTCTTCGCCACCGGCGACAAGGCCGCCGAGGCCGAGGCCGCCGGTGCCGACGCCGTGGGCGCCGAGGACCTGATCGAGCGGATCCAGGGCGGCTGGCTCGACTTCGACGCCGCGATCGCCACCCCGGACCAGATGGCCAAGGTCGGCCGGATCGCCCGCATCCTGGGCCCGCGCGGCCTGATGCCGAACCCGAAGACCGGCACCGTCACCCCGGACGTCACCAAGGCCGTCAACGAGATCAAGGGCGGCAAGATCAACTTCCGGGTGGACAAGCAGGCCAACCTGCACCTGGTCATCGGCAAGGTCTCCTTCGACAAGGAGAAGCTGGTCGAGAACTACGCCGCCGCGCTGGACGAGGTCCTCCGGGCCAAGCCGTCGGCCGCGAAGGGCCGCTTCCTGAAGAAGATCACCTTCTCCACCACGATGGGCCCCGGCATCCCGGTCGACCCGTCGCGCACCCGCAACCTGCTGGAGGACGAGGCGGCTGTCTGAGCCTCCCCTCCACGAAACGAGGGCGGTCCCGCTTCGGCGGGGCCGCCCTCGTTCGTCGTCCGGCCTCGTTCAGCAGGTCTCGCGCTCGTGCCGGGAGATGGTCCACTGGTCGCCGCGCGAGCCCTCGATGACCTTGATCGTGAAGCGGCCCAGGCGCGGACCGGCGCTGACCTCCAGGTCGCAGGAGCTGACCACCACCGTCTTGTCCGGACCGGGGACGAGGCTGACGTCGGTGGGGAAGTACACCTCGGCGTAGTCGTTCTTGCCGGTCACCTCCGCGTGCAGCCGCCGCACCGCGGTGGCGCAGTCGGGGGCGTTGAAGTGGTTCGCGAACGACCGCTCCACCGCCTCGGTCTCGAACCGGGTGCAGGCGTCGGGGAGGGTCTCCTGGGCGACGTTGTCGTAGAAGGCGCGGATGGCCTCCTTCGGGTCGGTGGCGAACAGCACCGTGCGCTCGGTCTTGAAGCCACCGGTCACCGAGGCCGGGAGGTTCTCGTCCGGGTTGCCGAAGTACTTCTCGTAGGCCCAGTTCAACGCCAGGACCACCACCAGGAGGAACGCCAGCCTGCGCAGCCACTTGGACAGCAGCAGCTTCTTCCACACCGGCTTGCCCCGGCGGCGCGGCCTGTCCGGTTCCGGGGCCTCGCCGAACTGCGAGGAGTCGCGGAACTCCTGGAAGCGCTGGAACTCCTGGAACTGCCGCCAGCGCTCGGCTTCCTCCGCGCTCAGGGGTTGGCCGGGCGGGGGAGTCGGGCCCTGCGCCGCGGGGGGCGGTGCCGGGGGGCGCAGGGCGGGCGGCCTCGACTCGGGGTCGCCGGGTCCTGACTGCTGGTTGTCGGCCACGTCGACCATTGTGCCGTGACCCGATTTGGAGAGTCGACAGCCGGGCGCGTACTCTTGCCGGTAGTTCTACCGAAGACCGCTGGTTTCCCGCGCTGCCCGCCAGGGCCGCGCAGGACGAAGGCCCCGGATGTGGGCGGCCCGCGCAGGGGGAACGAGGAAGACGCAGCGCCCCGCGCGCTGCCACGCCCCGTGCCGCTCTCGCGCCGGGGCGTTCGTGCGTTCCAGGGCCCTCGTGATGCCGGCGCAACCCCATGCACACGAGAGGAGGCGTCCCATGGCGAAGCCTGACAAGGTCAACGCCGTCGCCGAGATCGCGGACAAGTTCCGCACCAGCTCGGCTGCCGTCGTGACCGAGTACAGCGGCCTCACCGTGGCGCAGCTGACCACGCTGCGGCGCGCCCTCGGCTCCGGCTCGTCCTACCGCGTCGCCAAGAACACCCTGGTGAAGCGGGCGGCCGAGGACGCGGGCGTGGAGGGTCTCGAGTCCCTCTTCGTCGGTCCGACCGCCATCGCGTTCGTCACCGGTGAGCCGGTCGACGCGGCCAAGGCCATTCGCGACTTCGCGAAGGACAACAAGGGCCTGGTCGTCAAGGGCGGCTACATGGACGGCCGCGCGCTGTCCGTGGACGAGGTCACCCGGATCGCCGACCTGGACAGCCGCGAGGTCCTCCTCGCCAAGCTGGCCGGTGCGATGAAGGGCAACCTGTCCAAGGCCGCCGGTCTGTTCCAGGCCCCGGCCTCGCAGGTCGCGCGCCTCGCCGCCGCCCTGCAGGAGAAGAAGGCGGCGGGCGAGCCCGCCGAGGCGGCCGAGACCGCCGAAGCCCCAGCCGAGAGCTGAACACCCACCCGGTAAGTACATCGCGCCCGTTCGACCGGGTGTGTTAGTGAAAGGAACGCCACCATGGCGAAGCTCAGCACCGACGAGCTGCTCGACGTCTTCAAGGAGATGACCCTCCTGGAGCTGTCGTCCTTCGTGAAGCAGTTCGAGGAGACCTTCGAGGTCACCGCCGCCGCCCCCGTCGCCGTGGCCGCCGCCGCGCCGGGTGCCGCCCCGGCCGAGGCCGCCGAGGAGCAGGACGAGTTCGACGTCATCATCGAGGCCGCCGGTGACAAGAAGATCCAGGTCATCAAGGTCGTCCGCGAGGTCGTCTCGGGCCTGGGCCTGAAGGAGGCCAAGGAGCTGGTCGAGGCCGCTCCGAAGGCCCTCCTGGAGAAGGTCAACAAGGAGGCCGCCGAGGCCGCCAAGGAGAAGCTCGAGGCCGCGGGCGCCAAGGTCTCCGTCAAGTAGTCCAGCGCAGCAGCCCGAAGAGGCCCGGCACCGTCAGGTGCCGGGCCTTTTTGCGTCCCGTCACAACCCCCGCGTGCAGGACAAGGGCCATCCGAGTACTTTTCCGACTCGGCGGTAACTTCCGCAGTAACCAGGGCGGTCCGCCGTCGTTGCATCCACTGACGCGGTTCGGCGGGCGGCCGGGCGGCGGAGCACAGGTTCGGGGAGGTCCGATGGGCGCCGAGGTGGTCATCGAGGGTCTGACGAAGTCCTTCGGCAAGCAGGCCATCTGGCGGGACGTGTCGCTGACGCTGCCCCCCGGTGAGGTGTCGGTGATGCTCGGCCCGTCGGGCACCGGCAAGTCGGTGTTCCTCAAGTCGATGATCGGCCTGCTCAAGCCGGACCGGGGAAGCTGCGTGGTCAACGGCGTGGACATCGTCACGTGCAGCGAGGCGAAGCTCTACGAGACGCGCAAGCTCTTCGGCGTCCTGTTCCAGGACGGCGCGCTGTTCGGGTCGATGAACCTCTACGACAACGTGGCCTTCCCGCTGCGCGAGCACACCAAGAAGTCCGAGTCCGAGATCAAGCGGATCGTGCTGGAGAAGCTCGACCTCACCGGTCTGCAGGGCGCGGAGGGCAAGCTCCCCGGGGAGATCTCCGGCGGTATGCGCAAGCGCGCGGGCCTGGCTCGGGCGCTGGTGCTCGACCCCGAGATCATCCTGTGCGACGAGCCGGACTCCGGGTTGGACCCGGTCCGCACCGCCTACCTGAGCCAGCTCCTCATCGACCTCAACGCCCAGATCGACGCGACGATCCTGATCGTCACGCACAACATCAACCTGGCCCGCACGGTGCCGGACAACCTGGGGATGCTCTTCCGCAAGGAACTGGTCATGTTCGGCCCGCGCGAGGTGCTGCTGACCAGCGACGAACCGGTGGTCGAGCAGTTCCTCAACGGCCGCAGGCTCGGGCCGATCGGCATGTCCGAGGAGAAGGACGCCGCCCAGATGGCCCGCGAGCAGGCGCACGTGGAGGCCGGGCACGCCGACGGCACCGCGGGGGAGGACATGCGCGGCGTGGTCCCGCAGCTCGTGCCCACCCCCGGGCTGCCGCCGCGGCAGGGCGAGCGCCGCCGCAAGGACCGGGTCATGAAGATCCTGCACACCCTGCCGCCGGTGGCCCAGCAGGGCATCATCGCCTCGCTGACCGACGACGAGCGCCGCCACTACGGCGTCGGCGGCGCTCGCACCGGTTTCGCCCAGCCGGTCGCGCAGCCGTCGCCGCGCCCGCGGTACCAGCCGGGTCCGCACGACACCCAGGAGATCGCCAGGGTGCCCGAGCCCGGGTGGCCGGGGAGCGGGCGCCCGTGACCACCAAGGCCGCCCGCGGCGACTTCCCCGGCGCCGGGGCGCTGCGCGAGACGGGCAAGCTGTGCGCGCTGGGCATCGACGTCGTGGTGAACACGTTCCGGCGGCCGTTCCAGACCCGCGAGTTCATCCAGCAGTGCTGGTTCATCGCCAGCGTGACGATCCTGCCGACCGCGCTGGTGGCCATCCCGTTCGGCGCGATCATCGCGTTGCAGCTCGGCACGCTGATCGTGCAGCTCGGCGCGCAGTCGTTCACCGGCGCGGCGAGCGTGCTGGCGATCATCCAGCAGGCGGCGCCGCTGGTGACCGCGCTGTTGGTGGCGGGCGCGGGCGGCTCGGCGATCTGCGCCGACATCGGTTCGCGCACCATCCGCGAGGAGATCGACGCGATGGAGGTGCTGGGCGTCTCCGCCGTGCAGCGCCTGGTCGTGCCCAGGGTGCTCGCCGCGATGCTGGTGGCCGTCCTGCTCAACGGGCTGGTCAGCGTGGTCGGGGTGATGGGCGGCTACTTCTTCAACGTCGTGCTCCAGGGCGGCACGCCGGGCGCGTACCTGGCCAGCTTCTCCGCCCTGGCCCAGCTCTCGGACCTGTGGATCAGCGAGCTGAAGGCGCTGATCTTCGGGTTCATCGCCGGGGTCGTGGCCGCCCACCGGGGGCTCAACCCCAAGGGCGGTCCCAAGGGGGTGGGTGACGCGGTGAACCAGTCCGTGGTCATCACGTTCCTCCTGCTGTTCTTCGTCAACTTCGTGCTGACGGCGGTGTACCTCCAGGTCGTCCCGGCGAAGGGGAGCTGAGCATGGCTTCGGCAGCCGATTCCGCGAAGCGGATCGCCAAGCGGGGCTACGACCGCCCGATGAGGGTCCTCGACGAGCTGGGCGACCAGCTCTCGTTCTACGTGCGCGCGCTGGCCTGGATCCCGCGGGCGCTGCGCCGCTACACCAGGGAGACGATGCGGCTGCTGGCCGAGGTCAGCTTCGGCTCCGGCGCGCTGGCGGTCATCGGCGGCACCGTCGGGGTGATGGTCGGGCTG
Organism: Actinokineospora sp. PR83; assembly: GCF_021056305.1. Taxonomy (NCBI): domain Bacteria; kingdom Bacillati; phylum Actinomycetota; class Actinomycetes; order Pseudonocardiales; family Pseudonocardiaceae; genus Actinokineospora; species Actinokineospora sp. PR83. The sequence goes on along the minus strand of NZ_JAJCXD010000018.1, from coordinate 8,775 downwards.
ACCGTGTTCACCGGGGTGGTCGTCGGGTTGCAGGGCTACGCCGCGCTGGACCAGATCGGCACCGCCGCGTTCTCCGGCTTCGCCTCCGCCTACATCAACACCCGGGAGATCGCGCCGCTGGTCGCCGGGCTGGCGCTGTCGGCGACGGTCGGGTCCGGGTTCACCGCGCAGCTCGGCGCGATGCGGATCTCCGAGGAGATCGACGCGCTGGAGGTCATGGCGGTCCCGAGCCTGCCGTTCCTGGTGACCACCCGGATCATCGCCGGGTTCATCGCGGTCATCCCGCTCTACATCATCGGCCTGCTGACGTCGTACCTGGCGTCGAGGTCGATCACCGTCTACTTCTACGGGCAGTCGGCGGGGACCTACGACCACTACTTCAACCTCTTCCTGCCGCCGGAGGACGTGTTCTCCTCGTTCGGCAAGGTGTTGATCTTCGCGGTCATCATCATCCTGTCGCACTGCTACTACGGCTACAACGCCAGTGGCGGCCCGGCGGGCGTCGGGATCGCCGTGGGGCGGGCGGTGCGGACCACGATCGTCACGGTCGCGATCGTCAACTTCTTCATCGGCTTCGCCATCTGGGGCACGACCACGACGGTGAGGATCGCGGGATGAGTCTCGGGAAAGTCATCAAGCGGAGGCTGTCCGGGCTGGCGTTCATCCTGATCGTCGTCGGGCTCGTCGCGCTGAGCATCGCCATGTACAACAAGGCGTTCACCCCGGTCGCCTCGGTCACGCTGACCACAGACAAGGTCGGCAACCAGCTCGCGGTGCACTCCGACGTGAAGGTGCGCGGGCTGCTCGTCGGCGAGGTCCGCGGCATCACCCCGACCCGCGACGGTGCCGAGCTGGACCTGGCGCTGGACCCGGACAAGATCGACGTCATCCCGGCCGACGTCTCCGCCCGGTTCCTGCCCAAGACGCTGTTCGGCGAGCGCTACGTCTCCCTGCAGATCCCCGAGGACGCCTCGCCCGACCGGCTGCGCGGCGGCGACCGGATCCGGCAGGACACCTCCACCGCGGCCGTCGAGCTGGAGCAGGCGTTCGAGAGCCTGCTGCCGGTGCTGCAGGCGGTGCAGCCGCAGAAGCTCTCCAGCACCCTCACCGCCATCTCCACCGCCCTCGCGGGCCGCGGCGACGCCCTCGGGCAGACCCTGTCCGACCTGGGTTCGCTGGTCGGCGAGTTGAACCCGCACCTGCCGCAGCTCCGCGCGGACCTGGTCCAGCTCGCCACCGTCTCCGACACCTACAGCGACGCCGCGCCGGACCTGGTGCAGGCGCTCACCGACCTGACCACCACCTCGCAGACCATCGCCGAGCAGCGCGCGAACCTCGACAGCCTGTTCGCCACGACCACCACCGCCGCGCGCGACCTGGAGTCGTTCCTGCGGATCAACCGGGACAACCTGATCCGCCTCGCCGACAGCTCGCGGCCCACCCTGGACGCGCTCGCCAGGTACTCCCCGGAGTACCCGTGCCTGCTGGGGATGATGGCCGACAACGTCGACACCCTGGACAAGGTCTTCGGCAAGGGCACCGACCGGCCCGGCCTGCACGCCACCATCGAGGTCACGGTCAACCGCGGCAAGTACGAGCCCGGCAAGGACACCCCCGCCTACGAAGACGACCGCGGCCCGCGCTGCTACGACTTCACCCAGTTCCCCACGCCGTTCCCGCAGAACCCGCCGGACGGCCGGATCCAGGACGGCGCCTCGGCCAAGCCCGCCGCCCGCTCGCAGCAGGACGGGGTCAACCCGCCCGCCAACCTCGGCGGCACCACCCCGCAGTCCGCCCCGGCCGACGGCGACCTGGGCCTGGTGAACTCGCCGGGGGAGGCGGACTTCCTGGCCCAGTTGCTCGCCCCCGACCTGGGGGTGGCACCGGAGCAGGTGCCGAGCTGGAGCGCGCTGCTGCTCGGCCCCGCCTACCGCGGCACGGAGGTGAGCTTCAGGTGAGGAGCCTCGTCGCCCCGCTGGTCAAGCTGGCGGTCTTCATGGTCGTCACGGTGGCCGCCACCGGCGTGCTCGCGGTGAGCATCGCCAACATCGACCTGTCCGACACCACCACCTACACCGCCCGCTTCACCGACGCCACGCAGTTGCTGCCCGGTGACGACGTCCGGATCTCCGGGGTGCGGGTCGGGCAGGTGGAGGAGGTCGCCATCGCCGACCGCAAGCAGGCGGAGGTCAGGTTCTCCGTGACCGCCGGGCGCAAGCTGCCCGCCTCGGTCACCGCGCAGATCAAGTTCCGCAACCTGGTCGGCCAGCGCTACGTCGCGCTCGGGCAGGGCGCGGGCGGCGACCCGAACGCCGTGCTCGCGCAGGACGAGGTGATCCCGCTGGAGCGCACCCGGCCCGCGCTGGACCTGACCCAGCTCTTCAACGGCTTCAAACCGCTGTTCCAGGCGCTGTCCCCGGACGACGTCAACAAGCTGTCCTACGAGGTCATCCAGGTCCTGCAGGGCGAGGGCGGCACGGTGGAGAACCTGCTGGCGCACACGGCCACGCTGACCACCACCCTCGCCGACAAGGACCGGGTGATCGGCGAGGTGATCACCAACCTGAACGGGGTGCTCGGCGCGATCAACTCCCGCGGCGACCAGCTCGGGCAACTGGTCGGGCAGGTGCAGCAGTTGGTGAGCGGCCTGGCCGAGGACCGCGAGCCGATCGGCGAGGCCATCGACGCCCTCGGCGGCCTGGCGACGACCACCTCCGGCCTGCTCACCGAGGCCCGCGAACCACTCCGGCAGGACATCGCCGCGCTGGGCGGGCTGGTGGACAACCTGAACGCCAACGAGTCCACCGTGGAGCGGTTCATCCAGTTCCTGCCGCAGAAGACGGAGACGCTGGCGCGGACGGTCAGCTACGGCTCCTGGCTGAACTTCTTCCTCTGCTCGGCCTCCGGCCAGGTCGGCATCCCCGGTCTGATCACCACCCCCATCGACATCCCGGTGCTGCCCGCGAACCAGCCGAGGTGCACGACGCCATGAGCCCGATGAAGCCCTTCCGCCAGCGCAACCCGATCCCGATCGGCCTGGTCAGCCTGCTGACCATCGGCCTGGTCCTCACCGCGGCCATCCACTCCGACGACCTGCCGGTCATCGGCGGCGGCACCACCTACAGCGCCGAGTTCACCGAGGCCGCAGGTCTGCGACCCGACGACGAGGTCCGGGTCGCCGGGATCAAGGTCGGCCAGGTGTCCGACATCGACCTCGACCACGACCGGGTGGTGGTCAGCTTCAAGGTCAAGGACGCCTGGATCGGCGACCGCACCCGCGCCGACATCAGGATCAAGACGCTGCTGGGCCAGAAGTTCCTCTCCCTCGAACCCGACGGCACCGAGGTGCTCGACCCGGGCACCCGCATCCCGCGCGAGCGCACCACCGCCCCGTACGACGTGCTGGAGGCCTTCCGCGGGCTGGCCGAGACCACCGACGAGATCAACACCTCCCAGCTCGCGCGGAGCTTCGAGGTCATCACCGAGACCTTCGCCGACACCCCGGACGACGTGAAGGGCGCGCTGACCGGGTTGCAGGCGCTGTCGAAGACGATCTCCTCGCGCGACCGGGAGCTGTCGGCGCTGCTCGGCAACACCCGGCAGTTCAGCCAGACCCTCGCCGACCGCGACGCCCAGGTGGTCAAGCTGATCACCGACGGGAACCTGCTGCTCGACGAGGTCAACGCCCGCAAGAAGGCCATCGACGCGCTGCTCACCGGCACCCAGGCGCTGTCGCGGGAGCTGTCCGGGCTCGTCTCCGACAACCAGGCCCAGCTCGGCCCGGTGCTGACCGGGCTCGACCAGCTCACCGCCATGCTCCAGCGCAACCAGGACTCGCTGGCCGAGGGGATCGAGAAGTTCGCCCCGTTCGCCCGGCAGTTCAACAACGTCCTGGGCAACGGCCGGTGGTTCGACAGCTACATCTGCGGCCTGCTGCCGCCCTCGCTCGGCCCGATCAACAGCTCCGGCTGCCTGGGGGACCTGAAATGAGCACCTTCTCCAGCAAGTTCGGCCGCGACCTGTCCCGCACCGTCGCCCTCGCCTGCGTGCTCGGCCTCCTCGTCGCGGCGGCGCTGTGGTGGCTGCTGCGGGAACCGAACGAGAAGCGCTACACCGCCGTGTTCCCCGGTGTCGTCGGCCTCTACGAGGACAACGACGTGCGGGTGCTGGGCGTCAAGGTCGGCACCGTCGACAAGATCACCCCGCGCGGGGACGTGGTCGAGGTCGAGGTGCTGGTGGACCGGACCGTCGACGTGCCCGCCGAGGCGCAGGCGCTCATCGTCGCGCCGTCGCTGGTGTCCGACCGCTACGTCCAGCTCGCCCCCGCCTACACCGCGGGCCCGGTCATGGCCACCGGCGCGGTCATCCCGCGCGAGCGCACCTCCACCCCGCTGGAGGTCGACGACCTCTACGCCAGCCTCACCAGGGTCAGCGAGACCCTCGGCCCGAACGGGGCCAACAAGAACGGGGCGCTGTCGGACCTGCTCACCACGGCCGCGACCAACCTCGGCGGCAACGGGCAGGCCCTCAACGACACGATCAAGCAGCTCGGCCAGCTCTCCAGCACCCTGTCGGGCAACTCCACCGACCTGTTCGCCACGGTGGACAACCTCCAGAAGTTCACCACCGCGCTGGCGGGCAGCGACGATCAGGTGAACCTGTTCAGCAGGCAGCTCGCCCAGGTCAGCGAATTCCTGGCATCCGAGAAGGGCAACCTCGCCGCCTCGGTCGACCAGCTCGGCCGGTCCCTGGGCGTGGTGCAGCAGTTCATCAACGACAACCGCGGCCGCATCCGGTCCAACGTGGACAAGCTGGCCTCGGTGACCCAGGTGCTCACCGACCAGCGGGCCGCGCTGGCCGAGACCCTCGACATCGCCCCGCTGGCGCTGAGCAACGTGATCAACACCTACAACGCCGCCTCCGGCACCCTCGACGCCAGGGCCAACATCAACGAGCTGACCCAGCCGGTGATCGTCACCCTGTGCAAGCTGGTCCGCCAGGGCACCCCCACCGGGCTGCCGACCACGCTGGCCGACGCCTGCGACCAGCTCGCCCCGGTCGTCCAGGGCCTGGTGCCGCTGCCCACGCCTGCGCAGATCATCTCCGACCTGCAGAGCGGGCGGCTGCCGTCGCTGCCGCTGCCGCTCGCGGGCCAGGTCTTCGGCACCACGGGAGGCCAGTGATGGGCGCCAGGGCAGTCGCCACCAGGGTGGCCGCCGCGGTGGGCGCGGTCGTGCTCACCGCCTCCGGGTGCGGGTTCACCGGCGTCTACGACCTGCCGCTGCCCGGCGGCGCCGACCTCGGCGACCACCCGTACACGGTGAAGGTCGAGTTCCGCGACGTGCTCGACCTGGTCCCGCAGTCCGCGGTCAAGGTCAACGAGGTCGCCGTCGGCCGGGTCGACTCGGTCGGCTTCGCCGCCGACGGCTGGACCGCCGAGGTGACCCTGCTGGTCCGCGGCGACGTCGACCTGCCCGCCAACGCCTCGGCCAAGCTGCGCCAGTCCAGCCTGCTCGGCGAGAAGTACGTGGAGCTGGCCACGCCCCCCGCGGGCACCGCGGCGGAGGGCAGGCTCGCCGACGGGGCGGTCATCCCGGTCGGGCGCACCAACCGCAACACCGAGGTCGAAGAGGTCCTCGGCGCGCTGTCGCTGCTGCTCAACGGCGGCGGCGTCGAGCAGCTGCGCGACATCACCCGGGAGCTGAACAAGGCCACCGAGGGCCGCGAGACCGACATCCGCGCGCTGCTGGACAACGTCAACAGCGCGGTCAGCACCCTCGACGCGGGCAAGGCCGACATCACCAGGGCCATCGACGGCGTCAACCGGCTGGCGATGACCCTCAACGGCCAGCGCGACCGGATCGTCGGCGTGATCGACGGCATCGGCCCCGGCCTGAAGGTCCTCACCGACCAGCGCAGGCAGCTCGTGACCATGCTCCAGAGCCTCGACTCGCTCTCCGGCGTGGCGGTCGACACGGTCAACCGCAGCCAGGCCGACCTGGTCGCCGACCTCAAGGCGCTCACCCCGACGCTGCTCAAGCTGGGCGAGGCGGGCAACGACCTGCCCAAGTCGCTGGAGCTGCTGATCACCTTCCCGTTCACCGACGCGGCGGTCGCGGGTGTCAAGGGCGACTACTTCAACATCTACGCCGACATCGACCTGAACCTGTCGAACGTCCTGGACAACCTCGGCCGGTCCCGGCAGAACCCGCTCGACAGCCTCATCCCCGGCATCGGCGGCACTCCCGCCCCGCCCACCGGCGCCACCCCCGCCCCCGGCACCCCGACGTCGCCGCTGCTGCCCCTGCCCCCGCTGCCCGGTCTCGGCACGTCCGCCGCCCCGCCCGCGGCCGGGGCGCCGCCCACCCCCGCGCGGACCGGCCTGCCCGGCCTGCTCGGAGCCCTTCTCGGAGGCGGTGCCTGATGCTCACCACAACGGTCCGCAGGCAGCTCATCGCGTTCGCGGTCATCGCGGTCGTGGCCGTGGTCTACGCCCTGTTCCGGTTCACCGACCTCGGCCGCGCCTTCGGCTCCGAGGGCTACCGGGTGCGGATGGAGCTGGTCGAGTCCGGTGGCATCTTCACCAACGCCGAGGTCACCTACCGCGGCGTGAACGTGGGCAGGGTGGGGGAGATCCGGCTGACCCGCGAGGGGATGGAGGTGGATCTCAACATCGAGCCGTCCGCCCCGGACATCCCCGCCGACCTCGACGCCCTGGTGGCCAACCGGTCCGCGGTCGGCGAGCAGTTCGTCGACCTGCGCCCGCGCCACGACGGCGGCGAGGTGCTCAGGGAGGGGTCGCTCATCCCCGCCGACCGGACCAAGACCCCGGTCAGCACCGACACCGTCATCCGCGACCTGGACGGCCTGGCGCGCTCGGTCCCCACGGACTCGCTGCGCACCGTCGTCGACGAGCTGGACAAGGCGTTCACCGGGACTGGACCCGACCTGCAGGTCCTGCTCGACACGGCGAGCGAGTTCACCAGGGCGGCCAAGGAGAACCTGCCGGAGACGATCAAGCTGATCCAGGACGGCAACACCGTGCTGGGCACCCAGGCGGCCAACTCCGGCAACATCAAGTCCTTCGCCGCCGACCTGGCCGAGGTGACCGCGCAGCTCAAGGCGTCCGACCCGGCGCTGCGCACGCTGATCGCCGCCACCCCGGCCGCCGCCGACTCGGTGGTCACCCTGCTGCGCGAGTCCGGGCAGGGCCTGGGCGTGCTCACCGCGAACCTGCTGACCACCTCGGACATCCTCCGCACCCGGGTCGACGGGATCGAGCTGGCGCTGGTGGTCTACCCGGTGCTGGCGGTCGGCCCGAAGACGGTCGCCCCCGGCGACGGCACCGCCCACCTCGGCCTGGCGCTCAACCTGTTCGACCCGCCGCCGTGCACCAGGGGCTACGAGGGCACGACCAGGCGCGCGGGCACCGACGTGGCGCCGATCGCGGAGAACACCGCCGCCTACTGCGCCGAACCGCTGGGCAGCCCGATCAACGTGCGCGGCTCGCAGAACGCCCCGTTCGGCGGCAGCCCGGCCACGCCGAGCCAGGAGGACATCGCGGCCAACCAGGACCGGTCGCGGGAGCAGCTTGCGGCGATGGCGGCGAACCTGCCGGGCACCATCGGTCAGCCGGGCAACCCCAGCCCGCCCACGCTCGCGGGCCTGCTCGGCCTGGGCGGCTGAGCGGCCGGTCCACCCGGTACTTGTTACCGGGGAGTCAAACACGGACCTGACCGGCCACCCTCTACCCTGGAGCGCCATGACCAGTAAGGACGAGCGCGACGACCCCGGCGCCGAGATCGCGGACGCGGAGGTCGCCGACGGCGACGGCACCCGCGAGGAGCCGTCCGCGCCCTCCACGGACCTGGTTCCCGAGGCCGACGACGAGCGGGCCGACGCCCCCGGGTCGGACGGGACCGGCGCAGGCGCGTCCACGGCGGACGGGCCCGCGCGGCGCGGCCCCGACCCGATCCTCCTCGGCGCGGGCGCGCTGGCCGCCGTCGCGCTGGTCTTCGCCGCCTGGTTCGGCATCTCCTGGGCCGTCGCCGCGGGCGACGACGACCTGGCGCTCGACCGCACCCGCGACGAGGTGTCCCGGGTCGCCGACGCCGCGATGGTCACCTTCAACACCCTGGACTACCGCAAGGTCGACGAGGGCCTGGACCGCTGGGAGGCCGCCTCCACCGGCGACCTGTACAACGACGTCCACAGCAAGCGCGCCGCGAGCAAGCCCACCATCGAGTCGGCGAAGACGAGCACCAGCGCCAAGGTCCTCAAGTCCGCGGTCACCCAGCTCAACGACCGCGACGGCACCGCCCAGGTCATGGCCGCGATGCTGGTCGAGGTGATCCCGGACGGCGGTCAGACCACCCCCACCTACCAGCGCGTGCAGGCCAGCCTGCTGCGCACCGACACCGGCTGGAAGCTCACCGGGATCGACACGGTGCCGTTCACCCCCGCAAGCTGAGCCGAGAGCCCGTCGAGAGGACCCGCAGTGCCCACGCCTCCGCGCCGCCGCCCGGCGACCCCGCCCGCACGCCGCCCCAGGGTGGCCGGTCTGCGCAGGCCCGCCACCCCCGCCGACGAGTCCGCCGAGACCTCGCCGCTCGACCCGGCGCCGACCCCGGCCGACGCGACCGGCCCGCGCGCCGCTGAGTCCGCCGACCGGGCGACCGACGCCGACGAGACCGCCGAACCCGCCTCCGCGGTGACCGGCGGCGTGCTCGGCGCCCCGGCCGACGAGACCCCGGCCGACGCCACCGCCGAGTCCCG
>NZ_JAJCXD010000017.1:0-82201 GCF_021056305.1 Actinokineospora sp. PR83 | reverse complement strand
GGGGCGGCGCGGCGCGCGGTGCGCAGGCCGCTGCGCGCGGGCGAGGGCGAACCGCTGCCGATGATGCTGCCGCCGGAGCCCCGACCCGGGCTGCGCGGGCGCACCTGGCGGCGCACCGGGCTGCGGCGCCAGTCGCGGCCGGGCGCCGGGGAACCCCAGGACCGCTGAGCCGCCGGACCCGGCCCGCCGGGTCCGAGCCGGTGAACGCCGGACCACACAACCACTGAGTTCCTGAAGTACTGAACTGCTGAAGTACTGAGTTGGGGAACCACCGGGTTCCGGGGCACTGGGGGCTGAGTCGCCGCGTCCCGGAGCCGGGGGCGTGGAAGACTCGCGGGCGTGGGCTCGCAGATCACGCTGACCGTCCGGCTCTCCCCCTCGGCGCTCGACACCCGGCGCGGGGTGGTGCGGTTGCACCCGGAGGTGCTCGACGCGCTCGGCCTGCGCCAGTGGGACGCGGTGCGGCTGACCGGGGCGCGGGTCAGCGCCGCGCTGGCCGCCGCCGGGGACGGCACCGGGCCGACCGGGGTGGTGCTGCTCGACGACGTGACCATGTCGAACCTGGGCGTCACCGAGGGGTCCGAGGTGGTCGTGGCCCCGGTGGAGGTGGCGCGGGCGACGTCGGTCACCGTGTCCGGCTCCCGGCTGGCGAGCACCTCGCTCACCCCGGAGACGCTGCGGCTGGCCTTGGTCGGCAAGGTCTTCACCGTCGGCGACGCGGTGTCGCTGCTGCCGCAGGACCTGGCGCCGGGCACCGACGCGGGCGAGGTGCGCGGCAGGCTGTCCCGCGCGATCGGCGCCACCTGGACCAACGAGCTGCTGACCATCACCGCGGTCGAGCCCGCGGGCGTGGTCACCGTGCACCCCTCCACCGTCGTCGGTTGGCGCGACGGCGCGCGGACCGGGGAGCGGGCGGCCGTGCCGGTCGGCGGGGCGCCGGTGGCGGTGGCCGCGCCCGCGCCCGCGGTGGCGTTCACCCCGGCCGAGCAGCAGGCCCCGGAGCCGTTGCCGCTGGCCGACCTGGTCGGTTCGCGCGCGGCGGCGCGCACCCTCGCCGAGTGGTTCGAGCTGGCCTTCACCCGTCCCGACCTGCTCGAACGCCTGGGCGCCGACGTGCGGCTGGGGGTGCTGGTCACCGGGCCGGAGGGCGTGGGCAAGGCGAGCCTGGTGCGGGCGGTCGCGCACGCGGCGGACGCGGCGGTGGTCGAGCTGGTCGGGCCGACCGCGGCGGTGCTGGAGGCGAACGCGGCGGCGGCGCGGGTGACCGCGGCCGTCGAGGCGCTGCGCGCGCACTCCGACGCGGGGCGCGCGGCGGTGCTGCTGGTCGACGACCTGGACGTGCTGCTCCCGGCGACCACTCCCCCGCCGCTGGCCACCGTCGTCCTGGACATCCTGCGCGCGGCGGTCGACCTGCCCAAGACCGCCCTGGTGGCCACCTCGGCGCACCCGGAGGCGGTCGACGCCAGGGCGCGCGGGGTGCACCTGATCGACCGCGAGCTGGCAATTCCGCTGCCGGACGCGAAGACCAGGGTGGAGCTGCTGCGGGTGCTGCTGCGCGACCTGCCGGTGGAGTCCGGTGTGGACTTCGGGGTGCTGGCCGAGCGCACCCCCGGTTTCGTCGCCGCCGACCTGGTGGCGCTGCGCCGGGAGGCCGCCATCCGGGCCGCCCTGCGGGACCAGGACACGCCCAGCATCACCGCCGACGACATCGTGGGCGCCCTGGACACCGTCCGCCCGTCGTCGCTGTCGTCGTCGCTGCGCACCGGGGACCTCAGCCTGGACGACGTCGGGGACATGGTGGAGACCAAGCAGGCGCTGACCGAGACGGTGCTGTGGCCGCTGCGCTACCCGGACTCCTTCGCCCGCCTCGGGGTCGCCCCGCCGCGCGGTGTCCTGCTCTACGGCCCGCCCGGTGGTGGCAAGACGTTCCTGGTGCGGGCGCTGGCGGGCACGGGTCAGCTCAACGTGCTGTCGGTCAAGGGCGCGGAGCTGATGGACAAGTGGGTCGGCGAGTCCGAGCGCGCCGTCCGCGACCTGTTCCGCCGGGCCGCCGAGGCCGCCCCCGCGGTGATCTTCCTGGACGAGATCGACGCCCTGGCCCCCCGCCGCGGCCAGTCCTCCGACTCGGGTGTCTCCGACCGCATCGTCGCCGCCCTGCTGACCGAGCTGGACGGCGTGGAACCCCTGCGCGACGTGGTCGTCATCGGCGCCACCAACCGCCCGGAACTCGTCGACCCCGCCCTGCTGCGCCCGGGCAGGCTGGAGCGCCTGATCTACGTGCCGCCGCCGGACGCCGAAGCCCGCGCCGCGATCCTCAAGGCCACCGCCCGCAACACCCCGCTCGCCGAGGACGTGGACCTCGACGCGTACGCGGCGGGTCTGGAGGGGTACTCGGCGGCGGACTGCGCGGCGCTGATCCGGGAGGCGGCGCTGACGGCGATGCGGGAGTCCCTGGAGGCCACAGTGGTCACCGCGGAGCACCTGCGCGCGGCGAGCGCGGCGGTCCGGCCGTCGTTGGACCCGGCGCAACTGGCCGCGTTGGAGGCCTACGCCGCCCAGCGGTCCTGAGCGGGTCCACTGTGGATCGGGGCAGGCTGTCCGGGTGCGCCGGTGCGCACCCGGACGGTCAGGGCTACAGGCGTTCGATGATGGTGGCGTTGGCCGTGCCGCCCGCCTCGCACATGGTCTGCAGGCCGTAGCGGCCACCGCGCTGGTCGAGGACGCCCAGCAGGGTGGTGGCCAGGCGGGCGCCGCTGGCGCCGAGGGGGTGGCCGATGGCGATGGCGCCGCCGTTGGCGTTCACCTTCGCCGGGTCGGCGCCGGTCTCGGCGAGCCACGCCAGGACGACCGAGGAGAACGCCTCGTTGACCTCGAAGGCGTCGATGTCGGCGATGGTCAGGCCCGCCTTGGCGAGGACCTTGGCGGTGGCCGGGATGATGCCGGTCAGCATGAAGATCGGGTCGTCAGCGGCCACGGTGGCGGTGTGGACGCGGGCGCGCGGGCGCCAGCCGCGGGCGGCGGCGATCTCGGCGGTGGTGAGCAGGAGCGCGGCGGCGCCGTCGTTGTAGGGGCTGGAGTTGCCCGCGGTGACCTTCCAGTCGATCTCGCCGAAGCGCTCGGTCCAGTGCGGGGCGGCGAAGGCGGTGCGCAGGCCGGACAGGGCCTCCAGCGAGGTGCCGGGGCGGATGGTCTCGTCGGTGTCGAGCTGGGTGACGGTGCCGTCGGCGTGCGTCACCTTGAGCGGGGCGACCTCGGCGGCGAACCGGCCCTCGCGCCAGGCGGTGGCGGCGTTGTGGTGGCTGGCCAGGGCGAACTCGTCGAGCCGGGCCCGGGACAGGCCCCACCTGCGGGCGATCAGCTCGGCGCTGACGCCCTGCGGCACCAGGCCGCCGTAGCGGCGGGCGATCGACGGGCCGTGCACGTCGACACCGACGCCGTCGACCTTGCCGGAGCTGCCGATCGGCACCCGGCTCATCGACTCCACCCCGGAGGCGATGACGACGTCGTAGGCGCCCGCGACGATGCCCTGGGCGGCGAAGCTCAGGGCCTGCTGGCTGCTGCCGCACTGGCGGTCGACGGTCACCCCGGGCACCGATTCGGGGAACCCGGCGGCCAGGGCGGCGTACCGGGTGGTGTTGCCGCTCTGCTCGCCGACCTGCCCGACCGCGCCGCCGATCACGTCGTCGACCTCGGCGGGGTCCAGGCCGTCGACCCGGTCGACGAGCGACCGGAGGGCGTGGGCGTGCAGGTCGACCGGGTGCACGTCGGCGTAGGCGCCGCCGGGCTTGCCCTTGCCGAGGGGGGTGCGAACAGCTTCGACGATGACCGCGTCCCGCATGGTGTCCTCCTCCGTGATCGGACCGAATGGTCCGGGACCGACTGGTCCACTATGCGCCGCACGGAGAACGGGGGTCAACAAAAAGCGGACCGATCAGTCCGTAATCTCGGTCACCGCCGGGACCGCTCGCGGGATTACTTGTCCTTGGGGTTCTGGTAGTCCTGGGTGACGATGAGGATCAGACCGGGCGAGGCGTCCTTGATGCCGTCGAAGCGGGCCTCGGAGCGGATGCCGAAGTCCGCGGCCAACTCCTGGGCCGCCGCCTCCTGCCCGGAACCGGGCTGGAAGTAGACGGTGGTGACCGGGATCTTGCCGCCGGAGTAGTTGCCGGTCTCGGCCACCGTCCACCCGCGAGCGGCCAGGTCGCGGCCCGCCTCCTCGGCGAGACCCTTGATGAAGCTGTTGTTGTAGACGCGCACCGGCTCGGACCTGGTGCTCGGCCCGGCGCCGGGGACCGGGGCCCCCGAGGCGGCGGGCGGCGCGGGCGGGACCGCGGTCGTCGTCGTGGTCGCGGCCGGTGGCACCGTCGTGGTGGCGGGCGCGCTCGGCTCGCTCGGTGCCGACGGCATCGACGTCGACATCGAACCGGTGGTCGCGGGCGAACTCGTCAGGTCACCGCTCGGCGGGGCCGGTGCGGTGACCGACGACGAGGCGGGCGGCGCGGCGGAGGTGTCGCCGGTCCCGTTCACGATGGTGACCACGCCGATGACGGCGGTCACCGCGGCCACCCCCATGAGGGCGAGGCCGATCAGGCGACCGGGTCGCGCGGGTCCGGAAGGGTCGGTGGTCATCGAGGGTCCATCCCCAGCCTGCGCGCCGAACCGGCGCGCTTCCTGCTCGCTCGCAACCGGCGCAGCCTGGTGACCAACGCCGGTTCGGCCTCCACGGCCGCGTTCTTGTCGATCAATTCGTTGAGCACCTGGTAGTAGCGGGTGCCGGACAGGCCGAACTCCTCGCGCACCGCCTGTTCCTTCGCGCCGGGCGACTTCCACCACCGCCGCTCGAAGGCGAGCATGGCGACTTCCCGCTCACTGAGGTCCCCCGACGCGCCCGGCGCGGCGTGCCCGCCCGGCTCGGCGGGCAACTCGGCGGCGTCCATCTGGCTCCTCGCATCCCGGGTGCGGTCCTGCGCGCCCATTACACCACGTCACCACCCGCTGTGATCGACACCGCGTCGGCGCGTCCGGGCCCGATCCTGGCTAATCTGCCGCCATGACAGTGCGCCCCATCGTCATCGTCGGCGACCCGGTGTTGACCACCCCGACCACGCCGGTGACGGAGTACGACGATTCCCTGAAAGCCCTGGTCGAGGACATGTTCGACACCATGGCCGCGGCCAACGGCGTGGGCCTGGCCGCCAACCAGATCGGCGTCGACCTGCGGGTGTTCGTCTACGACTGCCCCGACGACGAGGGCAACCGGTACCGCGGCGTGGTCGCCAACCCGGTGCTGGAGACCTCGGCCGTCCCGGAGGGGATGCCGGACCCGGAGGACGACTTCGAGGGGTGCCTGTCGGTGCCCGGCGAGTCGTTCCCGACCGGGCGGGCTGCCTGGGCGAAGGTGACCGGCACCGATCTGGAGGGTGCGGCGATCGAGGTGGAGGGGACCGGGTTCTTCGCTCGGTGCCTGCAGCACGAGACGGATCACCTGGACGGGTTGCTGTACCTGAGCAGGTTGGTGGGGCGCAACGCGCGGGACGCCAAGCGGATGCTGAAGGCGAACCGGTGGAATTTCCCGGGGAACACTTGGGACCCCGCTACCACTGGCGATCCTTTTGCTGAGGACGAGGACTAGAGCTGGGCCGCGGGGTTCTTTCAAGAGCCCGGAATTTTTTGGGGGTGTGCCCGGGTGGATTCTGCTCGGCTGTAGCCGGGTTCAAAGCCCGGGATTTTCTCGCTGGCACCCGGGTGGGTGGATCCGCTTGGGCGGGGCCCCTACGCCGATCATGCGCCCAGTGTGACCGAGTGGGGCTGAAGAGATGCCCCACAGCCCAAGCAGGCTTGCACATGATCGGCTCCCCCACCCAAGCAAATCCACCCACCCGGGCATTTCCGTAGCCGGGCTGGCGGCTGCGGGGGTGGCTGGTTTTCGCTGCGCCCTGTGGGGTTGCGGGTGGCGGGCCGCCAGGCTGGAGGGTGGCGGGGTGGTCGGCGGCTGCGTTCGGTGGGGTTTGGTGTGGCAGGCCGATGGTCGGGAGTGGTCGGTGGGGTTTGGCGTGGCCCGCTGGCGGCCGGCGGTTGCGGGGGGCCGCTGGGCCTGCGGGGTTCGGGTGGCTGATGGCCGGGCCGGTGGCCTTCGGGGCGGGAGGCCGTGGTGTTCGGGGTGGCCCGGTGGGCGGGCCTGCGGTGTGCGGGTGGTCGGCTCGGGGGTGTCAGGTACGCCAGGGGAGCGGGGGCAAGGAGGCCATGGCGGCGATGCCGTCGGCGGCGGAGAGTTCGTCTTCTCGGCCTGCCATCAGGTAGGTGCGGATGCGGCGGGCCTGGGCGCGGGTCGGGTTCTCGCCGACCAGGAGGAAGGGCAGGGCCAGGCGCCAGAAGCCGACGATGCCGGGGCGGCGGCGTTCGGCGCTGCGGAGGCAGGCGACCGCGAGGCGGAGGCTGTGCTCGTCGGGGCGCATGGCGGCCGGTGGGGCGGTGTGGTCCCAGGCCCAGCGGGCCTGGTCGGCGCTGGCGCAGACCAGGCAGTCGAGGGCGCCGGAGCCCAGTTCGGCCCGGCACTCCGGGCACGGGGTGCGCCGCATCGCCCAGTCGTCGCAGGTCCAGGGGTGGGAGCCGGGTTCGTCGGCGAGGACCAGGGCGGCCAGTTCCCGTTCCTCCGGGGTGCCCTCGGCTACGCCGTTGCCGGACAGGAGGGCGCCCCAGTCCGCCAGCCAGTAGGCGTCGACCCGCTCGGCGCAGTTGGGGCAGTCCGGGTACCCGCGGCCGACGAGGTCGCCGCACGCCGAGCAGGGCTTGGCCAGGGCGGGGCGCCCCAGGAGTCGGGCGCCGGGCGGGTACGGCTGGGCCATGGCCAAACCCTAGTGCGCGGGAGGCCCTCCGGACGATGATCTTTGCGAACCAGTCGGGAGGCTCACCGCCTCCCCGCGAACCCGCTCCCGAACCGGAGTCGACCTCGCCCTGCGGGCACCGACCACCGTTCTGTTCGATTCTCGCCCACGGCACCCCGGTGCTGTGAAAAGCTCACGGCATGAAGAAGGCACTGGGGCGTCTGGGCGCCATCACCGTCATCGCCGGTTCACTCCTCGGGTTCGCGGCGGGCACCGCTTCCGCGGGGAACCCGGAGTACATCCGCAGCTACCAGCGGCAGGCCGACTGCGAGCGCGCCGCGGACGAGATCCGCAGCGGGGCCGACCTCGCCGCGTACTGCACCTGGGACAAGGGGCACACCGAGTGGGACCTGTTCGTCCTCTCGCTCTGAGCTGAACCCGAGTCCGCACCCGAGGTGCTGCTCCCCGGTCGCCTCGACCGGGGAGCAGCACCTTTTTCGTGGCGGTCCCCGGCCGAACAGGCGCACGACGAGGGCCGCCGCGGCGGGAGGGGGTCACCCGGCCGCGACGTGAACAACCCGTCGGGCGGGTTGGCACGGAACCGGGCGCCGGCTAGGGTCGGGGCGACAACCGAATACCGAAACCGCGGGAGCTCGCGCCATGGCGGGCTGAGAGGGCGGCTGGTGTCCATTCCACGGACCCGGTGCCGCCGACCGATGAACCTGACCGGGTAATGCCGGCGTAGGGAGGATTCTCGTGACCACGCTTGACGACCGTTCCGTGCGCCCATCGGTGACCACCGGCCCCATCTCGGGCTCCGGCAAGGTCTACCGCGACGCGGGGGAGGGCCTGCAGGTCCCGGAGCGGCGGGTGGCGCTCAGCAACGGCGAGCACCTGGACCTGTACGACACCTCCGGCCCGTACACCGACGAGCACGCCACCATCGACGTCCACACAGGACTCGCCAGGCTCCGCCAGGACTGGGGTCTCGACCCCGTGGGCGGCGCCGTCACCCAGTTGGCGTACGCCAAGGCGGGCATCATCACCAAGGAGATGCGGTTCTGCGCGGCCCGCGAGGGGGTCACCCCGGAGTTCGTGCGGGACGAGGTGGCGATCGGGCGGGCGGTGATCCCGGTCAACCGGTGCCACCCGGAGTCCGAGCCCGCGATCATCGGGAAGAAGTTCCTGGTGAAGATCAACGCCAACATCGGCAACTCCGCCGTGTCCTCCTCCATCGAGGACGAGGTGGACAAGATGGTGTGGGCGACCCGGTGGGGCGCGGACACGATCATGGACCTGTCCACCGGCAAGCGCATCCACGAGACCAGGGAGTGGCTGCTGCGCAACTCCCCCGTCCCGGTCGGCACCGTGCCGATCTACCAGGCGCTGGAGAAGGTCGACGGCGACCCGACCAAGCTGTCCTGGGAGGTCTACCGCGACACCGTGCTGGAGCAGTGCGAGCAGGGCGTGGACTACATGACCGTGCACGCGGGCGTGCTGCTGCGGTACGTGCCGCTCACCGCGAAGCGGGTCACCGGCATCGTCTCGCGCGGTGGGTCGATCATGGCCGCGTGGTGCCTGGCGCACCACCGGGAGAGCTTCCTCTACACGCACTTCGAGGAGCTGTGCGACATCCTGCGCGCCTACGACGTGACGTTCTCCCTCGGCGACGGGCTGCGGCCCGGGTCGATCGCCGACGCCAACGACGAGGCGCAGTTCGCCGAGCTGCGCACCCTGGGTGAGCTGACGCACATCGCGCGGGCCAAGGACGTGCAGGTGATGATCGAGGGCCCCGGCCACGTGCCGATGCACAAGATCGCCGAGAACGTGCGGCTGGAGGAGGAGCTGTGCGGTGAGGCACCGTTCTACACCCTCGGTCCACTCGCGACGGACATCGCCCCGGGCTACGACCACATCACCTCGGCCATCGGGGCGGCGCAGATCGGGTGGCTTGGCACGGCCATGCTCTGCTACGTCACCCCGAAGGAGCACCTCGGCCTGCCCAACCGCGACGACGTGAAGACCGGGGTGATCACCTACAAGATCGCCGCGCACGCCGCCGACCTGGCCAAGGGCCACCCCAAGGCCCAGGAGCGCGACGACGCGCTGTCGCGGGCCCGGTTCGAGTTCCGCTGGACCGACCAGTTCAACCTGTCCCTGGACCCGGACACCGCCAAGTCGTTCCACGACGAGACGCTGCCCGCCGAGCCCGCGAAGACGGCGCACTTCTGCTCGATGTGCGGGCCGAAGTTCTGCTCGATGCGGATCACCCAGGACGTGCGCAGGTACGCCGAGGAGCACGGGATGTCCTCTGTGGAGGCGTTGGAGGCGGGCATGGCGGAGAAGTCCGGCGAGTTCGTCGACCACGGCAAGCAGGTGTACCTTCCGGTCGTGACCAGCCCTGCGAGCAACGGGTAGCGATGATGCAGACACCGCCACGGACGCTGACGATCGCGGGCTCGGACTCCGGCGGGTGCGCCGGGTTGCAGGCCGACCTGCGGACCTTCTTCGCCTGCGGGGTGCACGGCACGACCGCGGTCACCGCGGTCACCGTGCAGAACTCGCTGGGCGTGACCGGCGTGCACACGATCCCGCCGGAGGTGGTGGCCGCGCAGATCGAGAGCGTGGTCACCGACATCGGCGTCCAGGCGGCCAAGACCGGGATGCTCGCCACCGCGGAGATCATCGCCGCGGTGGCGGGCGCCTGCGACCGGGTCGGCATCGGCCGGGCGGGCGACATCCCGTTCGTGGTCGACCCGGTCGCGGCCTCCATGCACGGCGACCCGCTGCTGCACGACGCCGCGCTCGACTCCTACCGCACGGAGCTGTTCCCCCGCGCGACCCTGATCACCCCGAACCTCGACGAGGTCCGCCTGCTCACCGGCCTGGACGTGACGAGCCGCGCCCAGCAGCGCGACGCGGCGAAGGCGCTGTTCGAGTACGGCCCGCAGTGGGTCCTGGTCAAGGGCGGGCACCTCTGGGGCGACCCGGAGTGCCTGGACCTGCTCTACGACGGTTCGGAGTTCACCGAGTTCGTGGGTCCCCGGTTCGACACCAAGCACACCCACGGCAGCGGCGACACGCTCGCGTCGTCGATCACCTCGGCGCTGGCCAAGGGCGCGGACGTGGTGTCGGCGGTGCGCGCGGGCAAGGCGTTCATCGTCGAGTCGGTGCGCGGCGCGTACCCGGTCGGCGCGGGCGTGGGCCCGGTGTCGCCGCTGTGGCGGGTGCCGGACGCGGCGCAGTTCCTGACCCCCGGGTCCATCACCGGCTGACAACGCCCAGGACAGGGCCACTTTTTCCGGGTGATCACCGGTAGCGTCCCGCGCATGAGGGTGACCATCCTGACCGCCGGTTCGCGCGGTGACGTCGAACCGTTCGTGGCCCTGTCCCTGGGTCTGCTGGCGGCCGGGCACGAGCCGGTGATCGCCACCCTGGCCGAGTTCGAGCCGATGATCACCGGCGCGGGCGTCCCGTTCGCCCCGCTGCCCGGGAACTCCAGGGCGGTGCTGGCCGGTCCCGAGGGCCAGGCCCTGATGGCCGAGCGCAACCCGTTCCGGCTGATCAAGCGGATGCGCGCGGTGATCGGCCCCGCGCTGCTGGAGGCGCACCCCGCGGCCGAGGAGGCGTGCGCGGGAGCCGACCTGGTGGTCCACCACACCATGGCCGTGTTCGGCATCACCATCGCCGAGCGCCTCGGTGTGCCCTCGGTGGCGGCGCACCTGTTCCCCAACAGCCCCACCCGCGAGTTCCCCATGGTCGCCATGCCCAGCGCCGTCCCCGCCGCGCTGAACCGCCTGACCTGGCGCATCGCGGAGTCCCTGCCCTGGCGGGCCTTCCGGCCCCTGCTGGACACCCGCCGCGCCACCCTGGGCATGCCCCCGCTGTCGCGCCGCCCGCTGTCGCGCTGGCCCACCGGCGCCCCCGCCCGCCTCTACGGCTTCAGCCCCGCGGTCGTCCCACCGCCCGCCGACTGGCGCGCGGACGACCACGTCACCGGCTACTGGTTCACCGAGCACGGCGCCTACACCCCGCCCCGGGAACTGGCGGACTTCCTGGCGGCCGGGCCCCCGCCGGTCTACCTGGGCTTCGGCAGCGCGTCCGGCGGCAGCCCCGAGGAGACCGCGGAGCTGCTGCTCTCCGCCGCCAGGGCCAACGGCCTGCGCGCCGTCCTCAACACCGGTTGGGCCGGGCTCACCGCCACCGCCGAGGACACGCTGACCATCGACGACGTGCCGCACTGGTGGCTGTTCCCCCGGGTCCGGGCGGCCGTGCACCACGGCGGGGCGGGCACCACGGCGGCGGCGCTGCGCGCGGGCATCCCGTCGGTGGTGGTGCCGTTCTTCGCCGACCAGTTCTTCTGGGGCCGCCAGGTGGCGAAGCTGTCGGTGGGCGCGGTCACCGCCTCCCGGGACCGCGTCACCGCCCCCGAGCTGGCCGAAGCCCTGCGCACCGCCCTGACCCGCGCGCCCCGGGCGCGGGAGCTGGCGGCGGAGCTGGCGGGCGAGGACGGGGTGGCGACGGCGGTCGAGGTCTTGGAGTCCCTGGTCCGCTGACCCTCAGACCAGCAGCTCCCTGGCCAGTTCGGGGTCCATGTTCCCCCCGGAGACGACGGCGACGGTCTTGCCGCGCGGCAGTTCGTCGCCCCGGAACAGGTAGGCGGCCGTGGCCACCGCCCCGCTGGGCTCGGCGATCAGCCGGGCGCCGCGGGCGATGGTCGTCACGGCCCGCCGGATCTCGTCCTCGCTGACGGTGACGATCCCGTCCACCAGCGAGCGCTGGTGCGCGAAGGTCAGCGCCGACGGCTGGCTGCGCAGCCCGTCGGCGATGGTCCGGTTCCGGTCGGCCACCGACCACGGGGTCAGCTCCCCCGCGGCCAGGCTGGCGGCGGTGTCGGCGGCCAGCTCCGGCTCCACCGCCCACACCTGCGTCGACGGCGACTTCGCCTTCACCGCGACGGCGATCCCGGAGATCAGCCCACCCCCGCTGACCGGCACGAGCACCAGGTCGGCGGCCAGGTCGGCGATGATCTCCAACCCGATCGTCCCCTGCCCCGCGATCACGTCGACGTGGTCGAACGGCGGGATCAACGTGGCCCCGGTCCGCTGCACGACCTCCGCCGCCACCACCTCCCGCTCCCCGACCGCCGACAGGACGACCTCGGCCCCGTGCGCCCGGGTCGCCTCGACCTTGACCGAGGGCGTGTCGACGGGGACGACGATCCACGCCTCGATCTCGAACACCTTGGCGGCGTAGGCGACGGCCTGGGCGTGGTTGCCGCTGGAGTAGGCCACAACCCCACGACTGCGCTGCTCGTCGTCCAAGGCGGCGATGGCGTTGAACGCCCCCCGGATCTTGAACGCCCCGACGGGCTGGAGGTTCTCCGGTTTGAGCCACAGTGGACGGTCCGGGTCGGCCCACGGGCACGGCAGCAGGGGAGTGCGCACGGCCACACCCGCGATGCGGTCGGCGGCGGCTTCGATGGCGTCGACGGAGACCAGTTCCACCCGCACAGTCTGCCCTACCCACGCAAGTCCACAGTGGACACAACAGTGTAGCGATGCTCACTTTCCGTCAACCTTTCCCGGCCGCCGCACGTCCACCCCACGGCAAGCTGAAATCAACGTTGGAACGGAAGGCATGAGCAAGCAGGAGGACAAGCAGGGCATCAAGCCCGCCCAGGTACTCGCCGCAGCGCTGGCGGCGGCCACCGCCGCCGTGCTCGGCTCGACACTGGGCGTGGCGGGCACGGTCCTCGGAGCGGCCGTGGCCAGCATCATCAGCACCGTCGGCGGTGCCGTCTACCTCAAGTCGCTGGAGCGCACGCGGGAGAGCGTCCGCACGGTCACCGCCCGCGTCACCGGCCGGGGCAGCGTCATCACCGTGAGCACCCCACCGGAGCAGGACTCGGCGGAAACCCCGGCCGAAGCCCAGGCCACCGGCGACGAGGTCGACGACACCGAAGAGGTCGCGGTCGAGACCCGCCCCCCGTCGACCCCCCGCACCTGGCGCAAGCCCCTGGTGCTGGTCGCGGGCGGCCTGCTGGTGTTCGCCATGGGCATGGCGGTGGTCACCGGCCTGGAGTGGGTGCGGGGAGAGCCGCTGTCCGGCGGCGGGAGCACGACCGTGGGCAGCCTGGTCTCCGGCAAGACCGGCAACACCGACAAGACCACGACGACCACGGTGGTGATCACCACCCCACCGACGGCCACGACGGCGCCCACGAACACCGGCACCGACGAGCCCACCACCACGAACACGACGTCGGGCAGCGAAACCCCGACCACCACGGGATCGGCCCCGGAACAGACCACGACCACCGCGACCACCACGACCACCCGGTCGGTCCCCACCACGACGACCACCCAGGCCCCCTCGGCCACCCCGACGCCGTAGGGCAGGCACGGCGGGCGAAAGCCCCAGCTCGCACCCTGCGAGCTGGGGCTTTCGCCCACCCGAACCTCCACCCGCCAACGCGGTCCCGCGTGGATCAGCGGGTGGGAGCGGGCCGCAGCGGGTACTGGGACGGGTATGGCGACCTCGTTGCGGCGGGCTGTGGGCACACCCCTGCTGTACTTCTTCATCCTGGGCGACATCCTCGGCGCGGGCGTGTACGTCCTGGTCGGCGAGGTCGCGGCCGAGTCCGGGGGCGCGGTGTGGCTGCCGCTGGCCGTCGCGCTGGGCCTGGCGGCGCTCACGGCGGCGTCCTACGCGGAGCTGGCGACCAGGTACCCGCAGGCGGGAGGGTCGGCCCGCTACGCCACCGAGGCGTTCGGGCGGGTCGCCGGGTCGGTGGTCGGCTTCTGCATGCTGGCCGCCGGTGTGGTGTCCGTCGCCGCGCTGGCCAGGGCGTTCGCGGGCGACTACCTGCGCGAGCTGGTGTCAGCGCCGGTCCTGCCGGTGGTGGTGGTCTTCCTGGCGGCCCTGGCGGCGCTCAACATCCGCGGCGTCAAGGAGTCCCTCGGCGCGAACGCGGTGGCGACCGCGGTCGAGGTGGGCGGGCTGCTGCTGGTCGTCGGCCTCGGTCTCTGGGTCGTCCTGCGCGGCGACGGCGACCCCGGGCAACTGGTCGAGGTCGGCACGCCGGAGAACGGCGTCGTGGGCGCGACGCTGGCCGGCGCGGTCCTGGCGTTCTACTCGTTCGTCGGGTTCGAGACCTCGGTCAACCTGGCCGAGGAGGTCCGCGACCCCCTGCGCTCCTACCCCCGCGCCCTGTTCGGCGCCCTGCTGACCGCCGGGGCGGTGTACCTGCTCGTCGGCCTGGCCGCGGGCGCCGCCGTCCCGACCGACGTGCTGGCGGGCTCCGACGGGCCGCTGCTGGAGGTCGTGCGGGCGGCGGGCGCGGTGCCGCTGTGGCTGTTCGCCGCGATCGCGCTGGTCGCCGTCGCCAACGGCGCCCTCCTCACGGGCATCATGTCCTCGCGCCTGGCCTACGGCATGTCCCGCGACGGCCTGCTCCCGCCCGTCCTGTCGCACGTGCTCCCCGGCCGCCGCACCCCCTGGGTGGCCGTGCTCGCCACCTCGGCGCTGTCGCTGCTGCTGGCCGTCACCGGCGGCGTGTCCGCCCTCGCCGAGACCCTCGTGCTCCTGCTGCTGGTCGTCTTCACCGCCACCAACGCCGCCGTCCTCGCCCTCCGCCGCCGCCCCGACGACAAGCCCCACTTCCGCGTCTGGACCCCCGTCCCCTGGCTCGGCCTGGCCTCCTGCCTGCTGCTGTTCACCCAGATCGGGGCGGCGGTCTGGCTGCGCGGCGCCGTCCTCCTGGCCCTGGGCGGCCTCCTCGCCCTGGCGAACGTCCTCCGCGCCCGCCGCACCGAGTCCGCCACGGTCTAGTGCCCCGGGGCGGGGGGCGAACCGCGCAGAGCACCCGAGAGCAACTCGGCGGCTCCCTTCGGGTCGGAGGACTCCGTGATCGCCCGCACCACCACAACCCGAGAGGCCCCGGCGTCCACAACCCGGGGCAACCGCTCCAGGTCGATCCCCCCGATCGCGAACCAGGGCCGCGCCGGACCAGCCTCCGCGGTGGCCCGGACCAGCTCCAACCCCGGCGCGGTCCGACCGGGTTTCGTCGGCGTGGGCCAGCACGGCCCCGTGCAGAAGTAGTCCACCCCGGCCTCGTGCGAGGCGGCCACGGCCTGCCCGAAGTCGTGCGTGGACCGCCCGATCACCACCTCCTCCCCCACCACCCGCCGGGCCGCGGGCACCGGCAGGTCGTCCTGCCCCAGGTGCAGCACGTCGGCCCCGGCCGCCAGCGCCACGTCCGCCCGGTCGTTCACCGCCAGCAGCGCCCCGTGCGCGGCGCACAGCTCCGCGATCACGGCGAGGGCCCGCAGCTCAGGCCCGGCTTCCATCCCCTTCTCCCGTAGCTGGACGATGTCGACACCGCCCGCCAGCGCCGCGTCCACGAAGTCGGCGAGGTCGCCGCGTTCGGTCCGCGCGTCCGTGCACAGGTAGAGCCGCGCGTCGGCGAGCCTGCGCCTGATCTGGTCCCCGTCAAGTCCCGGCATGGCGCCGACGCTATCCCCTCCGGCCGCCCGGGCGGGTCTGCGCTACGGTGGGGGCTGGTCGCACGGGAGTCCGGACAACGGGCTGAGAGGGAGCACAGCGCGCTCCGACCGTCGAACCTGATCCGGGTCATGCCGGCGCAGGGAGCGTGATGAGGAACGTGCAGCGGATCGCCGTCGTGGGTGGCGGTGTCATCGGCCTGGCCACCGCCTGGCGGGTGGCCGCCACCGGCAGGCTGGTCACCGTGATCGACCCCACTCCCCTGCGCGGTGGGGGGTCCTGGGTGGCGGCGGGCATGTTGGCCCCGGTCACCGAGGCGTGGCTGGGCGAGGAGCACGTGCTCGCCTTCGGCGCCGAGTCGCTGGCCCGCTGGCCCGGTTTCGCCGCCGACCTGACCGACCCGCCCGGCCTGCGCCGCGAGGGCACCCTCGCCCTGGCGCTGGACGCCGCCGACGCCGAGGACCAGCACCGGTTGGCCGACTTCCTCTCCTCGCTGGGCCGGGAGGTGCGGCGGCTCACCGCGCGGCAGGTCCGCGAGCTGGAGCCGGGCACCTCACCGGTCCGAAGTGGACTCCTGGTCCCCGGTGACCTGTCCGTTGACAGCAGGCGTTTGCTGCGTTCGCTGGCAGCCCAGGCCACCGCCACGGGTGTGGAATTCCACACCGGCCAAGCGGTCTCGGTGCGCGACGGCGGTGTCGAACTCGCCGACGGCTCCACAGTGGAGTGCGACGAGGCGGTGATCGCCGCGGGCGCCTGGAGCCGCGCCCTGCACCCCGCCCTGGAGACCCTGGTCCGCCCGGTCAAGGGCGAGGTCCTGCGGCTGCGGTCCCGACCGAGCGCGCTCCCGCCGCCCACCAGGACGCTGCGCGCGCACGTCGAGTCCCGCCCGGTCTACCTCGTCCCCCGCGACGGCGGCGAACTCGTCGTCGGCGCCACCCAGCACGAGGTCGGCTACGACACCGAGGTCACCGCGGCGGGGGTGCGCGACCTGCTGACCGACGCCGAGCGGGTGCTGCCGGGCGTGCGCGAGTACGCCGTGGTGGAGGCGGCGGCGGGGCTGCGCGCGGGCAGCCCGGACAACCTGCCGCTGCTCGGCCGCCTGGGCCCCGGGGTGCTGGTCGCCACCGGGCACCACCGCAACGGCGTGCTGATGGCGCCGGTCACCGCCGACGCCGTGGTGGCCCTGCTGCGCGGCGACACCCCGCCCGACCACGTGCTGGCCGCGGCCCCGTCCCGATTCCCTGGAGCGACATGACGATCGAGGTCAACGGAACCGAACGAGAGGTCCCCGACGGCGCGACCGTGGCCGACGTCCTGGCCGCCCTCGCGCTGCCCACCTC
This sequence comes from Actinokineospora sp. PR83, assembly GCF_021056305.1. Lineage (NCBI taxonomy): Bacteria > Bacillati > Actinomycetota > Actinomycetes > Pseudonocardiales > Pseudonocardiaceae > Actinokineospora > Actinokineospora sp. PR83. Next base: position 65,532 of record NZ_JAJCXD010000017.1, on the reverse strand, counting down.
GGGGACCGCGGTGGCGCTCAACGGGCAGGTGGTCCCCCGCAACGCCCACGCCACCACGGCCGTGCCCGCGTGGGCCCAGCTGGAAGTCCTCACCGCCGTGCAGGGGGGCTGAGCCGTGGACGACCCACTGGTCATCGCCGACCGCGAGTACTCGTCGCGGCTGATCACCGGCACCGGCGGCGCCGCGAACCTGGCGGTCCTGGAGCGGGCGCTGGTGGCCTCCGGCACCGAGCTGACCACGGTGTCGCTGCGCCGGGTGGACACCGCGGGCGGCTCCGGCGTGCTGGAGCTGCTGCGCAGGCTGGGCATCGACCCGCTGCCGAACACCGCGGGCTGCCGCACCGCCGCCGAGGCCGTCCTCACCGCCCGACTGGCCCGCGAGGCCCTGGGCACGAACTGGGTGAAGCTGGAGGTGGTCGCCGACGACCGCACCCTGCTGCCCGACCCGGTGGAGCTGCTCGACGCCGCCGCCCAGCTCGTCGACGACGGTTTCGTGGTGCTCCCCTACACCAACGACGACCCGGTGCTGGCCCTGCGCCTGGAGCAGGCGGGGTGCGCCGCGGTCATGCCGCTGGGCTCGCCGATCGGCACCGGCCTGGGGATCAACAACCCGCACAACATCGAGCTGATCACCACCCGCGCCGGCGTCCCGGTGATCCTGGACGCGGGTGTCGGCACCGCCTCCGACGCGGCCATGGCCATGGAACTGGGCTGCGCCGCGGTACTGCTGGCCACGGCCGTCACCCGCGCGGGCGACCCGGAGAAGATGGCCACCGCGATGCGCGCGGCGGTCACCGCGGGCAGGCTGGCCAGGTCGGCGGGCCGCATCCCGCGGCGGTTCTGGGCCCAGGCCTCCAGCCCTCCGCGTTGACCCGCGCCCGCCCTGGGCACAATGAGGTATGACGACTTCGGCTGACGGTGACGTCCCCGCCCGCCTGTACCTGGCCATCGGCCGGTTGTCGCGCTCACTGCGCCGCTCGGGCAGCACCGGCATGGGCCACGGCTCGATCTCGGCGCTGTCCACGCTGTCCGGGGCGGGCACCCTCCGCCTCGGCGACCTGGCGGCGAAGGAGGGCGTGGCCGCCCCGACCATGTCCCGCATCGTCGCGGGCCTGGTCGACTCCGGCTTCGTCAACCGCGAACCGGACCCGGCCGACCGCCGGGCCTGGCTGGTCACCGCCACCGAGGAGGGCGAGCGGGTCGTCTCCAGCGTGCGCAGCACCCGGATGCAGGAGCTGAGCCGCCGCCTCGACGGCCTCCCGCCCGCCGACCGCGAACTGCTGATCAAGTCCATCCCGGTCCTGGAGGCCCTGCTGGTCGGGACCCCGGAGGCCTGACGCATACGCGTTTGCAGGCCCCCAAGGCGCTGTGGAGTTCGCACGTCGTGCGAACTCCACAGCGCCTTGCACTGCGCAAGATCACAGCATGGGCTTACATTGAAACTAATTCATGACACACGAACGTAGAGGCCCGACAGCCGGTTACAGAAATGTGTGTGCACCAAGTACACCTTCCATCTCGGCAGAACAAGCAGAATCCGAAAAAGATCGGGTTTCTACTCGCGATCTCCGTTGCCGAGGAAGCGCTGACAGGGCGTTCCCGCCGCTACACCTTGACGCTTGACCATGATCAGGCGCCTGGCGATCTCTGCGGCGAGCAGTCCAGCCGCACCAACCAGAACCAGCGCGTCCTGGATGCTGCGACCTGCAGCTACCAGTGATGCGGCGACCCCCACGACGAAGATCAGGATCACCACGACGTCCGCGTGCGCCACCTGCCTGCGAGAACGCGGCAGGATTGGTTCGACCATGCATGGCGCATGGATTTGACAACTCTTCACAGGTGGATCCTTTCAACCAGTCCAGGCGATTCACTCGGCGCTGGTTGCAGCCAGCTTTGCATTGCCCGAGTCCTGCCAGTGTTGCACACCCGCGACCATCCTCGCCACGCGGAGCCCGCGTGTCGCGTCTCAACCCGAGCATCAGGGAGCAAGTCGAAAAACCGCTAATGCGCATTATTTTAAGCAATTTTTTTCTGAAAAAAATGGCTTTCAAGTAGATTTCGATATATGTTTTGGCGCCAGCGAGGATGGGGTTGCCGACCCCCTACATCTGTCCACGCAGGTCGATCACGCAAGCTTGTGTCGAACTTTTGTCATGCTTCTGTCGGGTCGCAGACGCCTCCTGAGTGAGCGAGGAGTGCGACACTGGTCCAGAGGGTTTCGACCCTCCCGTGGCTTGATCCTGACAGTCCAGGCGAGCACCGGTTGGGGCCCACCGTTGCAGCGGTGGGCCCTTTTCAACTAGACGTGCATAGATGCGGCCTGGCCCCGCCCCCTGGGGCTTGCCCACTTTGTGCCGCCCCTTGTCCATGAGCGGGCACCCGGAGGCCCTGTAGCGGGGGTCAGCCGCCGGGTCGGGACGGGACGACGTGGGTCGGCGGTGAGTCGACCGAGCAGTGCAGGCAGTCCCCGGGGTGCGGGGCGCCCGCCGGGGCGGGTGGTTCGGGGTCGGCGAGCACGTTGCCCCGCACGCCCAGCGCCAGCAGGCCGCCGCCCGCGGCGAGGACCGCGCAGATCACCAGCGCCGTGCGCCACCCGGAGGTCAGCGCGGTGGGGTCCCGGTACGCCGCGCCGGTGAGCCCGGCCGCGGCGGGCAGCACCGCCACGGCCAGCAGGTTGCCCGTGCGGGCGATGGCGTTGTTGACCCCGGAGGCCACCCCGGCGTACCGGTCGGGTGCCGCCGCGAGCACGGTGGCGGTGACCGGGGCGACGACGACCGCCAGCCCCAGGCCGAACACCACCACGGCGGGCAGGACCGCGCCGACGTAGGAGGCCCCGGGCACGATGCGCAGCATCAGCAGCATCCCGGCGGCGACCAGCAGCGGTCCGACGACGAGGAACCACCGCGGCCCGAACCGGGAGGCCAGCCGCCCGCTGCGGGCCGAGAGCAGCAGCATGATGATCGTGATCGGCAGCCCGGCGACGCCCGCGGCGGTGGGGGCGTACCCGAGCGAGGTCTGCAACTGCAACACCATCAGCATCAGCACCCCGCCCAGCGCCGCGTAGACCACCAGCGTCAGCGCGTTGGCGATCACGAAGGTGCGGTCGGCGAACAGCCCCGGTGGCACCAGCGGGTCGCGGCCGCGGCGCTGCAGGACCACGAACGACACCAGTGCGAGCACCCCGGCCGCACCCGCGGACACCACCAGCCAGTCGACCCCGCGGGCGGGCGCCTCGACCAGGGCGGCGGTGATCCCGGCCAGGCCCAGCGCCCCCAGCACCGACCCGGCGACGTCGGGGTGCCCGGTGACCTCGGCGTCGCGGGTCTCCGGGACGAACCGCAGCGCCGACCACACGCACACGGCGGCGACCGGGATGTTGATCAGGAACGCCAGCCGCCACGACCACACCTGCACCAGCAGCCCGCCCACCAGCGGTCCGGCCGCCGCGGCGATCCCGCCGAGCCCGGACCAGGCGCCGATGGCCCTGGCCCGGTCCTCCCGGTGGAACACCGATTGCAGGATCGCCAGCGACCCCGGGGTCAGCAGCGCCCCGCCGACGCCTTGCAGCACCCGCGCGGCGACCAGCATCTCGGTGCTCTGGGCGAGCCCGCACAGCACCGAGGCGACGCCGAACCAGACGACGCCGACGAGGAACACCCGGCGCCTGCCGTAGCGGTCGCCCAGGGAGCCCGCGACGAGGATCAGCGAGGCGAGGGCGAGCAGGTACCCGTCGAGGATCCACTGCAACCCCGCGACCGAGGCGCCCAGTTCGGCACCGATGCGCGGCAGCGCCACGTTGACCACGCTGCCGTCGAGCATGGCCATGCCGGAGCCGAGGATCGTGGTGGCCAGCACCCCGCGCGCCGCGCCGGTGCCCCACCGGACGTCGGTGTCCACGCTCAGGGTCGGTTCAGCGTGGCGACGAACTTGTACCGGTCGCCGCGGTAGACCGACCGCACCCACTCGACCGGCCGCTCCTCGGTGTCGAAGGAGTGCCGCGACAGCAGCAGCATCGGCATCCCCACGTCGGCCCCGAGCAGGTCGGCCTCGTGCGGCCCGGCGAGTGCGGTCTCGATCGTCTCCTCGGCGTGGCCCATCTCGACGTCGAAGCGCTCGCGCAGCACCTGGTAGAGCGAGCCGCCGCCGCTGACGTGGCGGCGCAGGCCACGGAAGCGGCCCAGCGGCAGGTGGGTGGTCTCCACGGCCATCGGCTCGTCGTCGGCCAGCCGCAGCCGGTGCAGCCGCAGCACCTTGGCCCCGGCGCGGATGTTGAGCAGCCGGGCCAGGTCGGCCTCCGCCGGGATCTCCGAGACCTCCAGCAGCTTCGACGACGGTTCGCGGCCCTGCGCGCGCATGTCCTCGGTGTAGGAGGACAGCTGGAGCCGCTGCGCCACCTTCGGCTCGGCGGCGAAGGTGCCCTTGCCCTGCACGCGCAGCAGGCGGCCCTCGACGGTCAGCTCGGCCAGGGCCTGGCGGACGGTGGTGCGGGAGACGTCGAACTCGGTGGCCAGCGACCGCTCGGTGGGGATCGGCGAACCGGGTGGCAGGGAGCCGAGCAGGTCGAGCAGGTGCCGCTTGAGCCCCCAGTACTTCGGTTCCCGCTGCACCCGCGCCACCGCGTCCGACCCATCGGCCGTCGACATCTCGAGCATGGCGTCCCCTCCTGACCTCTCGTCCCGGATACAGAATGCCCTGCCGGGTGCGCCCCCCGCGATCACACCCCGTGAAATCCGCGCGTCCGGGGCGGTCGAGCTGGTACTATTGGTCTAGACCTTATCGAGGCATGAGGAGCGGTCTGATGGTGGACGAGCCCGGTCGGCTGATGCGCGCCGAGATCGCCGAACAGCCCGCGGTGCTCGCCGCGGCCGTCGCCGCGCGCGACGGGGTGGCCGGGGTCGCCGCCCGGGTGGCCGCCGCCGCGCCCCGGTTCGCGCTGTTCGCCGCCCGGGGGTCCAGCGACCACGCCGCCCTCTACGCCAAGTACCTGGCGGAGGTCCTGCTGCGACTCCCGTCGGGGCTGGTCTCCCCCTCCACCACCACCCTCTACGGCGCCCGCCCGGACCTGTCCGGGGTCCTGTACGTCACGGTGAGCCAGAGCGGCGGGTCGCCCGACCTGATCGAGGCCACCCGGGCGGCGCGCGAGCAGGGCGCGCTGACCGTGGCCGTGACCAACACGCCGGGGTCGCCGCTGGCGGAGGCGGCCGAGCTGTCGGTGGACATCGGGGCGGGCGCCGAACTGGCCGTGGCGGCCACGAAGACCTACAGCGCCACGCTCCTCGCCCTCTACCACTTGATCGACGCGGTGCGCGGCGGGAACGGGGAGGCGGTCGCCGACCTGGGCGCGCTGGCCGAGAAGACCCTGGCGGACTCGGCCGGGTCGGTGGCCGAGGCCGTCGGCCGGTTGCGGTTCGTGGACCGGATGGTCACGACCGGGCGCGGGTACTCCTCGGCCACCGCCGCCGAGGCCGCGCTGAAGCTGGCCGAGACGAGCTACCTGTCGGCGCGGTCCTACAGCGGGGCGGACCTGCTGCACGGCCCGGTCGCCGCGGTGGACGCGGACACGGCGGTCCTGGCGATCACCAGCCGGGGGGCGGGCGGCGCGGCGCTGCGACCGGTGCTCAGCGCCGTCCGCGACAGCGGGGCGGAGGTCGTGGCGGTGGGGTCCGCCGCCGGGGAGACCGGGGCGGCGGTGCGGATCGCGGTCCCGGAGTGCGCCGAGGAGGTGGCCCCGATCCTGGAGGTGCTGCCGGTGCAGCAGCTGGCGCTGGGGCTGTCGCTGGCCCGCGGCGGGAACCCGGACCAGCCGAGGGGCCTGCGGAAGGTCACCCGCACGAGGTAGCGGGCGCGGGTCGCGCCCCACCGGGGGTCAGCGCGGTGAGTTCCCCCGCGCGACACCCACCGCTGCCTAGACTGGCCGGATGCGGAGGACGTCGTTCGCGCGGTGGCCCTGTTCGGTGGCCAGGGCCATGGACCTGCTCGGCGACCAGTGGACGCTCCTGGTGCTGCGGCAGGCCTACCTGGGCACCCGGCGGTTCGACCGGTTCCAGGGGGAACTGGGGATCGCCAGGAACACCCTCACCGAGCGGTTGGAGCGCCTGACCCGGGCGGGGGTGCTCGAACGGGTGCGCTACCAGGAGCGGCCCACCCGCTACGAGTACGCGCTGACCGAGATGGGACGCGACTTCTTCCCCGCCATGGCGGCGATCATGCGGTGGGGCGACCGGTGGCTCGACGGCGGGGCAGGCGCCCCGATGGTGTTGCGGCACCGCGGCTGCGGGCAGGAGGCGCACGCGGCGGTGCGGTGCTCGGAGTGCGACGAGCGGCTGGCCGCGGACGAGGTGACCGTGGAACCGGGGCCGGGGATGGACCCGGAGCGGGCGGCGGCGTTCCGGGAAAGAGGTGCCCGCTCCGTCGAGGGGGTTTAACGGAGCGGGCGCCGCCCATGTTACTCCAAACGGAGCAGTCGATTGTGGGAGGTCCGCGTGCGCGGTGTGGCGGTCGGGGTGGACGGCGGGGGGACGGCGACGCGGGCGGTGGCCGTGGACGCCTCCGGGGCGGTGGTGGGGCGCGGCACCTCGGGCGGGGCCAACCCGAACTCGCACCCGCCCGAGGTGGCCGCGGCGAACGTCGGGGCGGCGATCGCCGCCGCCGCCGGGGGGCGGCCGGTGGGCGCCTGCGTGCTGGGGATGGCGGGGACCTCGAAGCTGGCGAACGACCCGGCGGTGGCGGGGTTGTTCCGCGCCGCCTTCGCCGGGGCCGGGCTGACCGAGCCGCCGGTGGTGGTGACCGACGCCGAGGTGGCCTTCGTGGCCGGGACCGACGCCGAGGCGGGGACCGTGGTGATCTCCGGGACGGGCTCGATCGCCATGCGGATCGAGGGTCGGCGGCGGGCGGCGACCGCGGGCGGGTTCGGCTGGCTGCTGGGCGACGAGGGGTCGGCGTTCTGGCTGGGGCGGGAGGCGGTGCGCACGACGCTGCGGGCGTTGCAGGCCGGGGTGGCGCTCGGGCCGCTGGCCGAGGCGGTGCTGGCCGCCGCCGGGGTCGGCGACTTCGGCTCGCTCATCACCGCGTGCAACGCCGCCCCGCCGATCCGGTTGGCGGCCTACGCGCCGCTGGTGACCGCGCACGTCGACGACCCGGTGGCCGCGGACATCGTGGAGCGGGCCGCGCTGGCACTGTGCGCGGAGGCGGAGGCGGCGTGGGTCGAGGGGCCGGTCGTGCTGGCCGGGTCAGTGGCCGCGCACGACAACCCGATCGGGGTGCGGCTGCGGGAACTGCTGGCAGCGCACACCGTGGAGACGGCCACCGACAACGCCGCCGGTGCCGCGTGGTTGGCGAGCCTGACCGCGTTCGGGGAGCAGCCGCACCCGAAACACCGTCACTGATCGGGGAGCCGCGGGTGGCGGAACCCCGGGTGGTCCGCCGGGAGCGCGCGCCGCAGCACGACCGCGCTCACGGCCACCACCAGCGCCAGCAGCGGCCACGACATCACCACCCTGGCCGCGGTCAGCGCGACCACCTGCCCGGACCACCACAGCAGCCCGTAGACGACGGTGCGCAGCACGTACTGCGCCGTCCACACCCAACTGGCGCGGCCGTAGGCGCGGACCAGGTCGGGGTCGCGGCGCCAGCGGCCCTTCTGCCCCAGCAGCAGGCCGACGACGACGCCGAGCAGCGGCCAGCGGATGAGGATGCTCAGCGCCCAGGCGAGGCTGCTGGCGGTGTTGGACAACAACTGGATGAGGAAGAAGTCCTCGGCGCGTCCGGTGTAGAGCGCCACGAGGGCCGCCACGACAACGGCGGCCAGGCCACCGAGCACCGCGGTCACCTTCTCGCCGCGTGACATGCGCCACAAAGCGATGAGTGCGCTCACCACGACCGCGGCGGCCGCACCCCAGGCGATGGACTGCCCGGAAACCAGCCACCCGGCGGCGAAGACCACCGGTGGGGCGGTGGCGTCGAGCGCTCCTCGCTTGCCGCCGAGCAGATCGACGAGGGAGTCGCTGGCTGCTGTCACGACTCCAGACTGCCGCACCGGTGCGGGGTCAGGAAGTCCCGCCACCCCGAAATGGGTGGTCGGCGGGCGGCCGGATCCCTAAGCTGGGTTTGCCGACGGTGGCGTAGGTCGGGAATGCTCGGGCACACTGGCCGGTTGGTTGGGGTGGGCAACGGGTTGAGCGGCCAAGGAGGTCAACCGTGCACGGGTGGACGAGTTGGATCGCCATCGGGGACAGTTTCACCGAGGGTATGGGGGATGTGGGCGCCGACGGCTCGTACGTCGGCTGGGCGGACCGGCTGGCCGAGGCGATGGCCCTGCAACGACCCGGTTTCCAGTACGCCAACCTCGCCGTGCGCGGCAAGATGCTCCAGGAGATCGTCGACGAGCAGGTGCCGCTGGCCGCGGGGAACGCCCCGGACCTGGTCACCATCTGCGGCGGCGGCAACGACCTGATCACCCCGGGCACCGACGTGGACGACGTGGCCGCGCTGTTCGACAGCGCCGTGGCGCGGTTGCGCGACGCCGGGTCGGAGGTGCTGCTGTTCACCGGGCCGGACCCGAAGGTGCAGCCGCTGCTGCGCCGCATCCGCGGGAAGGTCGGCATCTACAACGGGCACCTGCACGCCATCGCGGAGCGGCGCGGGGCCAGGGTCGTGGACCTGTGGTCGATGGACGCGCTGCACGACCGGCGGGCCTGGTGCGAGGACCGACTGCACTTCTCCAGCGACGGGCACCGGCGAATCGCGCTGCGGGCCGCCGAGGTGCTCGGGGTCCGGGTGGACGAGGACTGGCGGGAACCCCTGCCCGCCGAGGTGCCGAAGCCGTGGCTGCGGTTGCGGCAGGACGACCTGACCTGGACCACCACCCACCTGCTGCCCTGGGTGGCCCGACAGATCCGGGGCGAGTCCCTCGGCGACGGTCTGACCCCCAAGCGCCCGGACCTCCAGCCCTACGCCGTGGACCGCGCCGCACTGTGATCCGAGCCCCGGGAGGAGTCTCCCCGGGGCACCTCGGAAGGACTGTCCTCACAGCCGGTCAACACCCGCGAACCACCTGCCCTAGGCTGGGGCCAGCCACCCGCAAACCCACCGCGCGCAGCCGCCGACCACCCCGAAAACCGCCAGCCCGGCGACCGAATGCCCGGGTGGGTGGATCTGCTTGGGTGGGGGAAGCGATCATGTGCAAGCCTGCTTGGGCTGTGGGGCATCTTTTCGCCCCACTCGGTCACACTGGGCGCATGATCGCTGTAGGGGCCCCGCCCGAGCAGATCCACCCACCCGGGCACCACCAACAATCGACCGGGCTTTAACCAAGACACGGCCTAGGGCAAGACCCCGCCTCGATCGAGAGCAACCGCCCACCCGAGCCGCGACTTGTCGAACCGTGACGAGAAACCCGCCGCGCCGCGATCGCATCGACAGTCAAACCCAGGTACCCACCCCGAACACCGATATGACCGGTTTCTGGCTTGTGCCCCACATGCGCACTCCGCACGGTTCAACCGTCCGGAACTGACTGTCCTCTTGGGCGGCCCCAGCTTCCTTAAGCGATTCCCCCGGACATGCGGACCGGCCGGCGGACATCCCCCCGGAGTCGCCGGCCGGTCTGCGGGCGGCGTTCCCCCAATGCTCGCCGCCCGGGGGCGCCGTCGACAGCGAGGTCGGCGCCCGGCAGCAACTCTGCCAGTGATCATCGCGTCACGGCTAACCGCTCGCTAAACGGCGGGGAGCGTGTCGAGTCTTTCTTGGACGGTGGCGACGAGCGGGGACTGGGCGACCCGGTAGAGGTCGACCGCCTTCTCCAGCTCCACTCTGGTCCGGAGCAGGTCGCCCTCCTCGCGCAGGACGCGGGCGAGGACCTCGCGGCCGAACGCCTCGGTGAGTTCCAGGCCGTTGGTGGCGGCCAGGGTGATGGCCTCGGTGGCGTGGGCCCTGGCCGGGGCGAGGTGGCCGAGTCCGTGCTCCAGCTCGGCGAGGTTGGCCAGGGCGAGGCCGACGAAGCCGAGGTCGCCGACCTCGCGGAACATGTCCACCGCCCGGGCCTGCGGGGCGACCGCCTCCGCGAGGTCGCCGAGGTCGCGGTGGACCTGGGCGATGTTGTTGTGGATGTTGGCTTCGCCGAGGCGGTAGCCCGCCCGGACCGCCAGGTCGAGGGCGCGGTGGTAGTGGGCGAGGGCGTCCTGGTGGCGTTTCTGGCCGTAGAGGGCGCTGGCGAGCGCGTTGAGGCCCATGACCATCAGCCTGGGGTCGCGCAGTTCGGTGGCGACGGCGACCGCCCGTTCGCCGTCGGCCAGGATCTCCGACTCCTCGCCGAAGCGGGTGAGCAGCACGCAGCGGCTCAGCCGGATCAGCACCTCGCCGCGGCGGTCCCCGGCGGCGCGGGCGGATTCCAGGCCCAGGTCGAGGATCCAGGCCCAGTCGTCGCGGCGGGGGCGGGTGCGGCGGAACTCCCCGGCCAGCCTGGCCAGGCGCCACACCTGGTCGTGCAGGCCCGCGGCGGCGCCCTCGGCGGCGGCGGCGAGGAGGTTGGGCCACTCGGTCTCGAACCAGCCCAGGGCGGCGTCGCGGTCCGGGATGGGCGGCAGCGGCAGGTCGGCGGACTCGTCGAGGTCGTCGGCGGCGGCGCGCAGGTGGCGGCGGCTGTGGTCGGCGACCGCCAGGTAGTAGCGCAGGACCTCCGGGAGGCGGGTCGCGCGGTCGGCGGCCAGGTCGCGGGCGTAGGCGCGGACCAGGGCGTGCGCGTCGAACACGTCGCGGTCGGTCTCGGTGACCAGGAACAGGGCGGCGAGGGCGCGCAGGCGGTCGCGGGCGGTCTCGACGTCGACCCCGGCGAGGGCGGCGAGCAGGTGCGGGCCGGTGGTGGCGCCGGGGACGGTGCCGACCAGGCGCAGCGCCTCGACGCGGTCCGGGGTCAGGGCGCCGACGGTGACGTCCAGGGCGGCGCGGACCCCGGTCTCGGTGTCCTCGACCCGCAGCGCCCCCAGCCGGGTGCGCTCGTCGGTGAGGCGCTCGACCAGCTCCTGCACCGACCACTGTGGACTGGAGGCGAGCCGGGCGCCGATGATCCGCAGGGCCAGCGGCAGGCACCCGCACAGCCGGGCCAGCCGGTCCAGGTCCGGGGCGGCGGCGGTGGTGCCCGCCGCGTGCGCGATGACCGCGGCGGCGGCGCCCGGGGCGAGGGGTTGCACGACCCGCAGCCGGGCGCCCAGGGCGACCAGGCCGTCGAGCCTGCGCCTGCTGGTGACCAGGGCGACCGAGGAGCTGCCCCCGGGCAGCAGCGGCAGGACCTGGTCGGAGTCGCGGGCGTCGTCCAGCACGACCAGCACCCGGCGCTCGGCGAGCAGGGTGCGGTAGAGCGCGACCCGGTCGGCCTGCTCGGTGGGCACGTCGTCCTGGGTGACGCCGAGGGAGATCAGGAAGCGGCCCAGCACGGCCGCCGGGTCGGCGGGCGGGTGCGCCGGGTCGAAGCCGGACAGGGGGGCGAACAGGGTGCCGTCGGGGAAGGCCGCGGCGGCGCCCGCGCCCCAGACCACGGCGAGCGCGGACTTGCCGATCCCGGCCGGTCCGGCCAGCACGCCGACGGCGGTCGCGGCGGGGTCGCCCTCGGCGCGCAGCCGGTCGAGCCAGGCCAGGTCGGCGTCGCGGCCGGTGAAGCCGGACGGGGTGGGGGGCAGCTCGGCCGGGACGAGGACGCCGAGCCTGGGGGTGATCACCCGGGTGGGGCGCGGCTCCAGCAGCGTGGTGTCGTCGCGCAGGACCCGGCTGTGCAGCTCGCGCAGGCCGGGGCCGGGGTCGAGGCCGAGCTCGCCCGCGGCCCGGTGGGCGAAGCGCTGGTAGAACTCCAGCGCCGCCGCGCGCCTGCCGCTGCGGTAGAGGGCCAGGACGAGCTGCCCGACGAGGTGCTCGCGGAACGGGTGCGTGTCGACCAGGGCGACCAGCTCGCCGATGACCTCGTCGTGCCTGCCCAGCTCCAGGTCGGCGTCGATCCGGGCCTCGATGACCGTCAGCCGCAGCTCGGCCAGCTCCGGCGCGCGCACCCGGCCCGCGATGTCGGACAGCTCCGGTCCGCGCCACAGCGACTGCGCGCGGGAGAGCAGCTCGGCCCGGACGTCGGCGGGCTTGCCCCGGGACTCGGCCAGCAGCCGCCTGGCGAGCGCGACGTCGATCCGCGCCTCCTCGACCGCGAGCCGGTAGCCCGCGCCGCTGGTCTGGATCCTGGTGGTGCCCCCCGGGTCCACCGTGGACAGCCACTTGCGCAGCCGGGAGATGTAGCCCTGCACGATGGTGCGCGCGGTGGCGGGCGGTTCGTGGTCCCAGAGGACGTCGACGATGCGCTCGACCGGCACCACCTGGTTGGGTTCGAGCAGCAGCATCGCCAGCAGACCGCCGATGCCGGGCCCGCCCGGTACCGCGGCGCGGTCCCCCACCACCGCGCCGACCGGTCCCAGGACGCAGAACCTCGGTCCCTGCGCCTCTTCGCGCGTGAACCACTCGTGCGCCATCCGCCACCCCCGCGTTCGACTCGCACCTGCGCCAAACCTAGAGCCTGCCTCGCATTCGGTCAGCGGAAGTGGCGCGAGTCAACCGGACGGCCTAACCCGGAACGGGTACGGCCCCGTGGCCGCCGATCCCGATATCGGCGGCCGCGGGGCCGGACTCCACGCGGTCGACCGGGACACGAGCAGGTCCCACCCCGAGCGGGAACACCGCGGGGCGTTCCGGTCCAGTGCCGGTGGAGCAGGCGGGCACGCGTGGCGCCCGCGTTATCAAGATAACAGTTCGCACTCGTCGGGAAACAGACGGGTCACCTGGTCAGCGCAGTGCTTTCTGGGTGTTTTGTCGCATCTCGATGAATTCCGACCGGGGCGACGGGGTGGGGCCGGTTCCACCCCGGCGTTCTTCACACCGCCGAATACCGCGGAGTGTTCGGAGATCCGAGTCCAGCAGCGGTGCGGACCCGGCCGGTTCGGTGAACCAGTCGACCTCCTCCGCGCCCGCGGGCGCGGAGGAGGCGATGTGACCCGGAACACCGAATCCCCGGAGAGCGGCGGTGCGGTTGTCCCCCTCGCCCGGGGCCGTACCGCGGCTCATCGGGTGAACGCCGTCCCGGCCTACCCCGCGTTGCGGGACGACGCCCACAGGTCGATCCCGGAATCCACCGCGTACTCGTCGACGGCGGCCAGCTCGGCGTCGGTGAACGGCGGCGCGTCCAGCGCGGCCAGGCTGTCCTCCAGTTGCGCCACCGAACTCGCGCCGATGAGCGCGGAGGTGACCCGCTCGTCGCGCAGCACCCACGAGATGGCGAGCTGCGCCAGGCTCTGCCCACGGGCCTGCGCGATCCCGTTGAGCCCGCGCACCCGAGCCAGGTTCTCCTCCGACAGCAGGTCCGTGCTCAGCGACGAGTCCCGGCTCGCCCGCGACCCCTCCGGCACGCCGTCGAGGTACTTGTCGGTCAGCATCCCCTGGCCCAGCGGCGAGAACGCGATGCACCCGGCGCCCAGCTCGGCCAGGGTGTCGAGCAGTTCGGCCTCGATCCACCGGTTGAGCAGCGAGTACGACGGCTGGTGGATCAGCAGCGGCACCCCGGCGCCGCGCAGGATCTCCGCGGCCTGCCGGGTGGTGCTCGGCGAGTACGAGGAGATGCCGACGTAGAGCGCCTTGCCCTGCTGCACGGCCGACACCAGCGCCCCGACGGTCTCCTCCAGCGGGGTTTCCGGGTCGAACCGGTGCGAGTAGAAGATGTCCACGTAGTCGAGTCCCATGCGGGACAGCGACTGGTCCAAAGAGGACAGAAGGTACTTGCGCGACCCGTGGTCCCCGTACGGTCCGGGCCACATGTCGTAGCCCGCCTTGGTGGAGATGACCAGCTCGTCGCGGTACGGGCGCAGGTCGTCGCGCAGCGCCCGGCCGAAGTTGGACTCCGCGGTGCCGTAGGGCGGGCCGTAGTTGTTGGCCAGGTCGAAGTGGGTGACGCCGAGGTCGAAGGCCCGGCGCAGGATCGCCCGGCCGGTCTCGTAGGGCCGGTCGTCGCCGAAGTTGTGCCACAGCCCCAGGCTGATGGCGGGCAGCTTCAGCCCGCTGCGCCCGGTGCGGCGGTAGGGCATCCGGTCGTAGCGGCTGTCCTCGGCCAGGTACGGCATGGTTCTCCTCTGCTGGTGGAACGCGCGGCGCCCGTTCCCCGGTGCGGTCCGGCTGGGCCGATTGTCACACGGTGACGAGGTCCCGGCCTCAGCGCGGACCGCACGGGCAGCGGCTACAACCCGGCCATCAGGTCGGTCTCGGTGATGCCGGGGCCCTGGCCCTCGCGGATGAACCACTCGGTCCCGAAGGCGTGGGCGAACCCCTCCTCCGGCATCGCCAGGAAGAACGAGTCCTCCGCGATCTGGCTGGCGTGCGCGCGCATGGCCTTGCGCTTGACGTCGAGGTAGGCGGAGACGTCCACCGCGGCGGTGATCACCGACGCGGGCTTGCCCATGTCGAACTCCTCGTCGGGGAGGTCGAAGGTCAGGTCCCCGGCGGCCTTGGCCGCGGCCATCCCGGCCCGCATGTGGTCGGCGTTCATGGTGGCCTGGAACACCCGGGCGGTCCCGGCCAGCTCGGCGGCGCGCTGCCCCACCCGGTGCACCTGGATGTGGTCCGGGTGCCCGTAGCCGCCGTTGTCGTCGTAGATGGTGAGGACGTCGGCGTCCTCCTCGCGCAGGATCACCGCCAGCCGCTCGGCCGCCTCCTCCACCGACGCGGTCCAGAACGTGCCGGGGGCGTCGTTGGTCGGCTCCCCCATCATCCCGGAGTCCACGTAGCCCAGGAACTCCACCCGCGCGGCCCCCAGCACCTCGGCCGCGGCGTGGGTCTCCCGGACCCGGCGCTCCCACAGCTCCTCACCGGAGTCCAGGAACCCCTCGGGGACCTCGCCGACCTCGCCGCGGGTGGCCACGACCAGCACCACCCGGTGCCCCTCGTCCGCGGCCTTGCGCATCACCCCGCCGCAGGAGATGCACTCGTCGTCGGGATGCGCGTGGAACGTCACCAGAGTCGCCATGCGCCGAACGTTAGCGGCAGCCCCCGACGAAAGGGAGAACAGCGGGCGTCAGGCTGACAGCAGCCGCGACCAGGCGCGCACGGTCGGGTTCTCCGCGAGGTCGGCGAACGGTGCCTCGACCCCCAGCGCCTGCCAGCGGACCGACAGCATCATCATCCGCATCGAGTCCAGCCCCAGCTCGAACAGCCCGGTGTCCGCGCCGACCTCCTCGACCGGCACCCCCAGCACCTCGGCCACCGAGGCCCGCAGGCCCTCCACCGAGAACGCGTCCGACGACACGCCCGCTCCCCTCTCCGGTGCCAGCGCCGCCTCGACGACGGCGGGCAGGTGGTCGTACAGGTAGAAGTGGCCGCCAGGGTGGACGTGTCGGGTGAACGGCCCGGTGGTGGCCGCGGCCCACGAGTCCACCGTCTCCGCCGCCATCGACGGGTCGGCGTCCCCGGTGATCGCCACGACCTCCAGGTCCAGCACCGCGCCGCCCGGCCGGTACCGCTCGATCAGCGCGAAGTCGTTGCGGATCACCGGCAGCAGCATCTCGGCGAGCTGCGGGTCGGCGAACGCCTCGGCCGCGGTGCCGCCGAGGGTGGTCAGCTCCGCGGTGACGCCCGCGTCGTCGCGCAGGTGCACGAACTCCTCGCGCGGCTTCTGATCCGCGGGCCCCGGCCGACCGGACACCACGAGCCGCCGCACCAGGCCGGGGCGCCGCTCGGCCAGCCGCAGCACCACCTCGTGCGCCACGGAGGCGCCCATGCTGTGCCCGAACACGACCACCGGCCGGTCCAGGGCGGGTTCCACGGCCGCCACGACCGCGTCCACCAGGGCGTCCATCTCGTCGACCATGGGGTGCGCGATCCGGTCCTCGCGGCCCGGGTACTGCACCACCCACTGCTCGACGTCCTCGGGCAGGTGCGCGGTCCAGCCGCGGTAGGAGCTGGCCGCCCCGCCCGCGTGCGGGAAGCACAGCAGGGTGCGCGCCGCCCCCGGTCGCTGCGCGAAGCAGCGCACCCACGGCGTCGGAATCCGGTCGGCCACGTCCATTCCCCTCGTCGGCGGAACGCCAACGGTAGCCGGGGTCACGGGGTCAGCTCCGCGGCCACCTCGTCGTCGCTGAGGGACATGACCTCCTGGTACAGCTCGGCGACGCGGCGGAGCCTGCCCGGTTCCGCCTCGGCGGCCAGCAGCGCCTCGGCCATGCCCGCGACGGTGCCGGTGCCGAACAGCGCCATCAGCGGCAGGTCCGGGGTGTCGAGGACCTCGCGCAGCTCGGCGAGGACCCGGGTGGCCAGCAGCGAGTCGCCGCCGAGGGCGAAGAAGTCGGCGGTGGCGCTGACCCGGTCGACGCCGAGGACGTCGGCCCAGGTCTCGGCGATCGTGGTGGCCAGGGCGCCCTCGGGTTCGACGTGCTCGGCGGCGGCCGGGACGGCGGCGGTGAGCGCCGCGCGGTCGACCTTGCCGTTGCCGGTCAGCGGCAGCTCGGGCAGCACGGTGACGGTGGCGGGCACCATGTGCTCGGGCAGCGCCGACCGCGCCGCGGCCCGCACCGCCTCGGGGTCGACGGCGCCGGTGACGTACCCGGCGAGGGCGCGGTAGCCGGGGCCGGACTCGTTCGGCACGCCCACGACGACCGCGGAGCGCACCCCGGGCGCGGCGGCGAGCACGGACTCGACCTCGCCGGGTTCGATCCGCATCCCGCGCACCTTGAGCTGCGCGTCGGCCCGGCCCACGAACTCCAGCACCCCGTCGGCGCGCAGCCTGCCCAGGTCGCCGGTGCGGTACCACCGCTCGCCGTCCACGTCGATGAAAGACCGGGCGGTCCGCTCCGGGTCGCCCCAGTACCCCTGAGCCACCCCGGGCCCGGCGCAGTGCAGCTCGCCCGCGACACCCACCGGCCGGTCGAACCCGCGCTCGTCGAGCACCCGGTACGCCGTGTTCGCGATCGGCCGCCCGTACGGGATGGTCGGACCGGCGAGGTCGGCGGCGGTCACCCGGTGCCAGATGTTCCACAGCGTGGTCTCGGTGGGGCCGCCGACGGAGACCACGGTGGCCCCGCCCAGCCGGGCGGCCACGCGCGGGGGGACCCAGTCGCCGCCGAGGAACACCAGCCGCAGCCGCGGGGTGCTCACCTCCAGCAGCATCTCCGCCATGGCCGGGACGGAGTTCCACACGGTCACCCCGTGCTCGCGCACCAGGCCCGCCCAGTGCTCCGCGTCGCGGTCGGCGGTCGGGACCACCAGGGTGCCGCCCGCGCCGAGCACGCCGAACAGGTCGAACGTGGACATGTCGTGGTGCAGCGCGGTCACGGCCAGGGCCACGTCGTCCGGGCCGACGCCGAATTCCTCGACGGTGGCGGTCAGCGCGTTCACCATGCCGCGGTGGCCGATCATGGCGCCCTTGGGCGTGCCGGTGGAGCCGGAGGTGAACAGCACGTAGGCGAGGTCGTCCGGGGTCTGCCGGGAGGCGGGGAAGTCCACGACGTCCTCGGCGAACGCGACGGCCACGGCGGCCCGGTCGAGCACCACGGACACGCCTGCCCGGGCGGTGATGGCAGCGCTGCGGGCCTGCGGCGCGGCGGCGTCGATCGGCAGGTAGGGCGATCCGGCGAGCAGCACCCCGTACGCGGCGGCGACCTGCTCCCAGCCCTTGTCGAGCACGATCGCCACCGGCCCGTCGACGTCGCGCACCCGCAGCCAGGACGCGATCCGCCGCGCCTTCTCGTGCAGCTCGGCGTAGGTCAGCGCGGTCTCGCCGCAGACGACGGCGACCTTGTCCGGGTGCTCGGCGACCCGGCGCAGGAACGCGTCCTGCACCAGCTCCTCCGGGATGTCGCGCACCGGCCCGTCGACCCGGCTCGGCCCGGCCAATGCGAAGTCCACAGTGGACCAGGCGGCGGGGTCGACCAGCCGGGCGAGCACCGCGCCGAAGGCGGCGAACAGCTCACCGACGAGACCGTCCGGGAACACCCCGTCGACGGAGTCGAAGTTGTAGACCAGCCCGGCGGGCGTCTCCTCGATCTGCACGTCCAGGTACACCTGCGGGGTCTGCGAGATGGCGAACACCCGCGGCAGCCGCTCGCCGAGCAGCGGGTTCTCCCCCGCGGTGAACCCGATCGTCGAGGTCAGCACCACCGGCATCACCGCGCCGCGAGTCCCGCCACCGGCCTTGACCAGCTCGCGCAGCACCCGCACCCCGGAGAACTCCTGGTGCGACAGGTCCGCCCAGAACGACTTCTGCAACGCCTTGGCCCGCTCGACGAACGGCGCGGGCTCGCGGTTGTCCACCGCCAGCAGCGAGAACGAGGCGAACTCGCCCAGCAGCACGTTGACGTCGGGGTGCAGCGGGAACCGGTTCATCCTCGGCACGTTGACCGAGAACCGCGCCGACTCGCTCCACGCGGTCAACACCTCGGCGAACACGGCCAGGCACAGCACGGTCGGGGTCAGCCCGGCCTTCGCCGCGGTGAGCTTCACCGCCGCCCAGTCGTCGGCGGGCATGGTGTCCAGGCGGCTGGACCAGCGCGGGTGCCGCACCGACGCGGGGTCGACGGCGGTGGGCAGGCGGGGCGCGGGCGGCAGCTCGGGGATGCGCGCCCGCCAGTAGTCCGCCGCCCGCCGGTACCGGTCGGTGCCGACCAGTTCCGCCTCGGCCAGCACGTACTCGCGGAACCCGATGGCAGGCGGCGGCACGTCGAGGTCGGGGTCGGCGTAGAAGCGGGTGAGGTCGGCGATGAGAAGCTGCCAGCTCAGGTAGTCCAGCACCAGGGCGTCGAAGCTGACGTGCACGCGGCAGAACTCCTCGCGCGCGCGTTCCCCCGCTGGGGCGGCGGGGTCGTCGAGGAGGGAGATCTCCACCGCGTAGAGGGGCCACTGGTCGGCGGGGCGGACCTCGTGGGAGAGGCGGTCGCGGATCTCGGTGAGGGTGGGCTCCGGGTCGGTGCCGCGCAGGTCGCGCAGGACCGGGGTGAACTCGCCCGGGTCCGCGAGGACCTGCTGCTGGTTGGTGTCCGGGAGCACGACCGTGCGCAGGACGTCGTGGCGGGCGATGGCGCGGCGCCAGGCGGCGGTGAACCGCGCCGGGTCGAGGTGGCCCTCGTACTCGTAGTACGCGTGCGTGGAGACGTTGCCCAGTTCGAACACGCCGGTGCGGCCGAGCAGGTACGCCTGCTGCTGGTCGTTGAGCGGGAACGGGGTGTGGCGGTTGGCCGGGTCGGGGGTGGCGGCCGGGTGGGGCGGGATCAACTCGGCTCCTCGGGCACGTCGTCGATGTCGTCGGCGACTCGGTCGCGCTGCCAGTAGCCGAAGGCGGTGACGTCGCCCCGGCCGAGGCCCAGTTCGCGGCGGAGGACCCGGCGCAGCCCCACCGCGACACCGCTCTCCGCCGCGACCCAGGCGCGGGTGCGGCCCGGCGGCAGCGCCACGGCGCGGACCGCGTCGGCCAGCGACCGGCCGCCGCCGCGGTGCAGCCAGGTGACCGACAGCGAACCCCGGGAGGTCAGCGGCAGTTCGTCGGCGGCGTCGTCGACCTCCAGCAGGAACACCGCGCGCCCGCCCTCGGGGAGCGCCTCGGCGATGCCCGCGGCGGCCGGGATCGCGGTCTCGTCGCCCACCACCAGCAGCAGGTCCGGGGCGGACTCGGCCAGGTCGTCGGGGAAGTCGCGGCGGGGGCCCAGGAAGGTGACCGGGTCGCCGACCGCCGCCGAGCGCGCCCAGCTCGTGCCGGGGCCGTGGCCGTGCAGCACGGCGTCCACGTCGAGCAGGCCGGAGGTGAACCGGCGCACGGTGTAGGTGCGCAGCTCGAACTCCGCCGCCGGGTCGGCCAGGGTGAGCCCGTCGGCGCCCCAGGAGGCGACCGGCGGGGCGCCGACGCCGCCGGGCGGCAGCAGGAGCTTGATCGCGTCCGCCGGGCGGTCGCCCGCGAAGCCGTCGAGGCCAGGGCCGCCCAGGGTGATGCGGCGCATCCGCGGGGTCAGGTCGACGACGGACACGACCTCCGCGGAGGTGATCGCCAGCGGCGGGCGCAGGACAGCGGTCACAGCGCGACCTCCACCAGGAGGGGCTCGGTGACCCGCGCCTCGGCCGGGCGCAGCAGCGACGCCAGGATCTCGCCCGCGCGGACCGCCGTGTTCGACAGCAGGGTCACCGTGATGCCGTGCGCGTGCTCGGAACCGCCCTGCACGTAGATCCCGGCGGTGACACCGGGCGCGGTCTCCAACCGGTAGTCGCGGCCCAGGACGGCCTTGCCCTCCGGGGTGCGGGTGCACACCGACGAGGCGCGGCCGAGCAGGTCGAACACGTCACCGGGGAGGAAGCCGGTGGCGTAGACGACGGCGTCGCACTCCAGCACCTCGGTCTCGCCGGTGGGGAGGAACTCCACCGTGGCGTAGACGGCGTCGTCGGTCTCGCGGGCGTAGGTGACGCGGGAGGCGTTGCGGATGTCGAGGCGCTTCTTGCCGCTGACCCGCTCGCGGTACTCCCGCCGGTACAGCTCCTCGATGAGGTCCATGTCGACGACGGAGTAGTTGGTGTTGCGCGAGTAGTCGAGCAGCATCCGCTTGACGTCGTCGGAGGCGGTGTAGAAGTGGTCGACCGCCTCCGGGTCGAAGATGCGGTTGGCGAAGGGGCTGTCGTCGGCGGGGGCGTAGCCGTAGCGGGCGAAGACGGCCGTGACGACGGTGTCCGGCAGCGTGGAGTGCAGTTCCGCCACCGTTTCCGCCGCGCTCTGGCCCGCGCCGACGACCAGGACCCGCTTGGGCGCGGACTCGGCGAGCGCGGTGGCCCGGTGCATCAGCTCGATGTTGTGCCACACCCGCTCCGACGGGATGGCGTCGGCGGGCAGCCGCGGGCGCAGCCCGGTGGCCACCACGATGTCGCGCGCCCGGTAGGTGACGGCGTTGTCGCCGTCGCGGGCCACCACGTCGAAGTACGCGACCTCGCCGTCGACCTCGACCGGGCGGACCGAGACAACCTCGCGGCCGTAGGCCACCTGGTCGGCGACGCGGGCGGCGCACCACTCGAAGTAGTCGTGGAACTCGGTGCGCAGCGGGAACATCGTCTTGTGGTTGATGAAGTCCACCAGCCGCCCGCGGTCGCGCAGGTAGCACAGGAAGCTGAAGTCGCTGGCCGGGTCGCGCATGGTGACCAGGTCCTTGAGGAACGACACCTGCATGGTGGCGTCGCCGATCAACATCCCCCGGTGCCAGCCGAAGTCTGCCTGCTTCTCCAGGAACACCGTGCGCAGCGCCTCCCCGGGGTTGCGCCGGTTGTGCTCGTCGACAGCGATCGCCAGGGCCAGGTTCGACGGCCCGAACCCGATTCCCACCAGGTCGTACACCTCGCTGCTCACAACCGTTCCCTTCTGGCCGACGCTGCCCAACATAGGCGAGGCTAACCTAAACAATTGCCCAGGGGGAGCCCCCCGCGATCACCGCTCTGTGGTCTGGCGCACCAGGCTCGCCGGGCGCAGGTCGGTCCAGTGCTCCTCCACGTAGGCCAGGCACCCGGCGCGGGTGTCGCTGTCGTGCGCGACGGCCCACCCCGCGGGCACCTCAGCGAACGCGGGCCACAGCGAGTGCTGGTTCTCCGCGTTGACCAGCACCAGGTACGTGCCGTCGTTGTCCTCGAACGGGTTCGTCATGTCAGCTCCTCATGGCCGGGGTGTCGTGCGTGGACGCGGCCGTGATGCGCTCGGCGAGCGCGGCCGGGGTCGGGGAGGTGAACAGGTCGGCGACGGCGACCCGGTGGCCGGTGGCGGCCTCGATCCGGTCGCGCAGCCGGACCAGCAGCAGCGAGTGCCCGCCACCGGCGAAGAAGTCGGCGTCGGCGCCGACGCGGGGTTTGCCCAGCGCCTCGGCGAACACCGCGCAGAGGACTTCCTCCAGCGGGGTGGCCGGTTCGCGGGTGCCGGTCGGCGGGGCCGGGTCGGGGGCGGGCAGGGCACGCCGGTCGAGCTTGCCGTGCGCGGTCAGCGGCAGGGCCGCCAGTTCCACGAAAGCCGAGGGGACCATGTAGTCCGGCAGGGCGGCGGACAGGTGCGCGCGCAGGGCGGGCAGGTCGAGGGTGGTGCGGGGCACCACGTACCCGACGATCCGCTTGTCCCCCGGGGTGTCCTCGCGGACGTCGACCACGGCCTGGGCCACCGAGTCGTGCCGCGACAGCGCCGCGGCGACCTCGCCCGGTTCGATCCGGAAGCCGCGCACCTTGACCTGGTCGTCGGCCCGGCCGACGTAGTCCAGCGACCCGTCCGGCAGGTACCGCACCAGGTCGCCGGTGCGGTACATCCGCGCCCCGGCGGGCCCGTACGGGTCGGCGACGAACCGCTCCGCGGTCAGCCCGGCCCGGTCGAGGTAGCCGCGGGCGAGCCCGGCGCCCGCGACGTACAGCTCGCCGAGCACGCCGGGCGGCACCGGCCGCAGCGCGCGGTCGAGCACGTAGGCCCGGGTGTTCGCGGTCGGGCGGCCGACGACCGGGCGCGGGTTCGCGCCGATCCGCGCCGCCAGCGCGTCCACAGTGGACTCGGTGGGGCCGTACAGGTTGTACCCCTCGGTGCCCTCCAGCTCGCGGATGTCGCGCCACAGCGTGGACGGCACCGCCTCGCCGCCGACCCCGAGCACCAGCAGCGGGCAGCGGCCGTCGCGGAACAGGCCCGCGGCGGCGAGCTGCACCGCGTGCGACGGGGTGACCTCGATGAAGTCGATCCGGTCCCGCTCGATCAGCCCGACCAGCAGGTCCGGGTCGCGCTGGACGTCCTCGGTCACCACGTGCAGCGCGTGCCCGTCGAACATCCAGAGCTGCGGCTGCCAGGACGCGTCGAAGGCGAACGACCAGCTATGCGCAACCCTCAGCCGCCGCCCGCCCGCGCGGTCCACGGCGGGCCGGTAGAGCGTCTCGCGGTGCGAGGCGAACAGGTTGACCACGCTGCGGTGCTCGACCACCACGCCCTTGGGCACCCCGGTCGACCCGGACGTGTAGATCACGTACGCCGGGTGCTCGGGCCGCAGACCGGTCTGCGGCGCGGTGGCCGGGAACGCGCTGAGAGCTGTGCCGTCGGAGGAGTTCAGGGCGGTGTCGATGTCCTTGGGCCGCAGCACCAGCACGGGTTCGGCGTCGGAGAGCAGGAATTGCAGCCGGTCGGCCGGGTACGCCGGGTCGACCGGCAGGTACGCCGCACCGGACTTGAGCACCGCCAGGATCGCCACGACCGTCTCGGCCGTGCGCGGCAGCAGCAGCGCGACGACCTTCTCCGGCCCGGCCCCGCGTGCGATCAGCCCGTGCGCCAGCCGGTTCGCGGCGGCGTCCAGCTCGGCGAAGGTGTAGTGGGTGTCCTCGCAGACCAGCGCGGTGGCGTCCGGGGTGGCGGCGGCCTGGTGGGCGAACAGCTCCGGCAGCGTGCCCGGACCGTCGTAGGGCAGGGCGGTGTCGTTCCAGTCGTGCAGGACGCGGTCGCGCTCCGCCGGGGTCAACATGTCGACTTGGCCGATGGGTCGCTTCGGGTCGGTGGCCACCGCGTCGAGGAAGCGGACGAACCTTTCGGCCACGTTGGCGGCGGTGGCCGCGTCGAACAGGTCGACCCGGTACTCCAGCACACCGCGGAGCCCGTCGGTGCCCTCGACCTCCAGCAGGTCGAACGACAGGTCGAACTTCGCCCCGCCCGGCCCGGTGGACGCGGGTTCCACCGCCAGGTCGCCGAAGGTCAGCGCGTCGGCGGGCATGGTCTGGAAGGCCAGCATCACCTGGAACAGCGCGTGCCTGGCCAGCGACCGGGCCGGGTTGAGCACCTCCACCAGCCGCTCGAACGGGATGTCCTGGTGGGCGTAGGCGGCCAGGTCGAACTCCCGGACCCGGCCCAGCAGCTCGGTGAACGCCGGGTCACCGGAGGTGTCGGTGCGCAGGACCAGGGTGTTGACGAAGAAGCCCACCAGGTCGTCGAGCGCGTCGTCGGTGCGGCCCGCGACCGGGGCGCCGATGGGGATGTCGGTGCCCGCGCCGAGCCGGGTCAGCAGGGCGGCGAGGCCCGCCTGCAACACCATGAACAGGCTGGTGTCGGTGGCCTTCGCCAGCTCGCGCAGCGCCCGGTGGGTCGCGGCGGGCAGCTCGAACTCCACGTCACCGGCGACCCGGCCCGCCACCGCAGGGCGGGGCCGGTCGGTGGGCAGCGGCAGCTCCTCGGGCAGCCCGGCAAGCGCTTGCGACCAGAACTCGACCTGCTGCGGCAGCACGTCGCCGTCGTCGGCGAGCAGTTCGCGCTGCCAGACCGCGTAGTCGGCGTACTGCACCGGCAGCTCGCGCCAGGCGGGCGCCCGGCCGTGGGCGCGGGCGGTGTAGGCGGTGTTGAGGTCGTCGAGCAGCGGGAGCGCGGAGGCGCCGTCCGCGGCGATGTGGTGCACCAGCAGGAGCAGCACGTGCTCGGTGTCCGACACCGCGAACGCGGTGGCCCGCAGCGGGATCTCCTCGTCGATCCGGAACGCGTGCGCGGCGGCGTCCGCCAGCTTCGACGTGAGCGAGCCGTCGGCGGCGGGCACCACGTCCAGGGTCGGGGTGACGTCCAGGACGTGCTGGTGCGGGACGCCGTCGACCTCGGGGTACACCGTGCGCAGGCTCTCGTGCCGTTCGACCACATCGGACAGTGCGGCGGCGAGCGCGCGGCGGTCGAGCGGGCCGGTCAGCTTGACGGCGAACGGGATGTTGTAGGTCGGCGTCGGGCCGTCGAGCCGGTACAGGAACCACATCCGCTGCTGGGCGAACGACAGCGGCAGCGTGGCCCCGCGGGCGACCCTGACCAGCGGAACCTGCCTGCGCGCCCCGTCAAGCCGGGCGGCGAGCGCGGCCACCGTGGGCGCCTCGAACACCGCCCGCAGCGGCAGGTCGGCGCCCAGGGTCGCCCGGATGCGCCCGGTCAGCCTGGGCACCAGCAGCGAGTGCCCGCCGAGGCCGAAGAAGTCGTCGTCGATCCCGACCGGCACGCCCAGCACCTCGGCGAACGCCGCGCACAGCAGTTCCTCGCGCGGGTCGCGCGGGCGCCGCCCGGCGGGCTGCGCGGCGGCGTCCGGGGCGGGCAGCGCCGCGCGGTCGAGCTTGCCGCTGGGCAGCACCGGCAGCCGGTCCAGCACCACGAACGCCGACGGCACGAACGCCGACGGCAGCTCCGCGGCGAGGGCTTTGCGCAGCTCAGCGGGGTCCGCGGTGCTCCCGGCGGTGGGCACGAGGTAGGCGACGAGCGAGCGCTGACCGGGTCCCTCCTGCCGGACCACGACCACCGCGGCCGACACCTCCGGCCGCCGCAGCAGCGCCGCCGCGATCTCCCCCGGCTCCACCCGGAACCCGCGGATCTTCACCTGGTCGTCGGCCCGGCCGACGAACTCCAGCGCCCCCTCGGCGTTCCACCGCACCAGGTCGCCGGTGCGGTACATCCGGGTGCCGGGCTCGCCGAACGGGTCGGCCACGAACCGCTCGGCGGTCAGGTCGAACCGGTTGAGGTAGCCGCGGGCGAGGCCGTCGCCCGCCAGGTACAGCTCCCCCACCACGCCGACCGGCACGGGCGAGAGCCCGGAGTCGAGCACGTGGGCGCGCGTGCCGGGGTCGGGCGGGCCGATCGGGACGGGTGCGGACATGCCGGGGCGGCACCGGCCCAGGGTGGAGTTCACGCTGACCTCGGTCGGCCCGTAGGCGTTGAACATCAACCGGTTCGGCGAGTACCGGTCCACCAGCTTCGGCGTCACCTCCTCGGTGCCCGCGAGCAGGGTGATGCCCTCGGGCAGCGCGGCCTCCTCCGGGAGCGCGGCCAGCAGCGCGGGCGGCAGGATGGCGTGCGTGACGCGCTGCTCGCGCAGGTAGTCGGTGAGCGCGGGCCCGGCGACGCGGCGCTCGGCGGGGACGACCACCAGGGTGCCGCCGGTGCACATGACCTGCACCAGGTCCCACCAGGCCACGTCGAACCCGGGCGAGGCGAACTGGGCGACCCGGCTGTCCGGGGTGACCAGCAGCTTCTCGGTGTGCGTGCCGATGAGCTTGCCGATGCCCGCGTGCGGGACCACGACGCCCTTGGGCCTGCCGGTGGAACCGGAGGTGTAGATGACGTAGGCGGGGTGCTCGGGCAGCAGGTCGGGGGCGGTGAACCCGGGAGCGGTCGCGGTGGGGTCGACGACCGGGATGCCGGGGAGGCGGCCCGCGAGGTCGGGGGTGGCGATGGCGGCGGTGGGGCGGGCGTCGTCGACCATGAGGGCGAGGCGGTCGTCCGGGTAGTCCGGGTCCAGCGCCAGGTAGGCGCCGCCCGCCTTGAGCACGGCCAGCAGCGAGACGACCAGGTCCACCCCGCGCGGCACGGCGACGGCCACGACCTGCTCGGGTCCGACGCCGTGCCCCTGGAGCACGGCGGCGAGGGCATCGGTGCGCTCGTCCAGCTCCGCGTACGTCAGGCTCTCGCCTTCGCACACCAGCGCTTCGGCGTTCGGCTTCGCCCGGACGTTCTTGGCGAACTCCGCGGGCAGGGTCGTGCGCGGGTAGGTACCGGTGGCGTTCCACTCCTCGGGCACCCCGGCGGTGAGGCCGAGGGTGCCCACCGGCCGGTCGGGGTCCGCCACGACCCGCTCGAACAGGTGCACCACGGCGTCGGCGAGGCGTTCGACGTGCGCGCGGTCGAACACGTCCGGGCGGAAGGCCAGGTGCAGCGCCAGTTCCCGGCCGGGCAGCGCGGTCAGCGTGAGCGGGTAGTGCGCGGCGTCGCTGTCGGAGACCAGCGAGAGGGTCAGCCCGGCGACGGGCTTGCGCGCCTCCTCCTGGTCGAACGGGTAGTTCTCGAAGACGGCCATGGTGTCGAACAGGTCGCCGCCGCCGACGAGCCGCTGGATGTCCGACAGGCCCAGGTGCTGGTGGGCCAGCAGCGCGGCCTGCTCGTCGCGGACGCGGGCCAGCGCCCCCGAGACCGTCTCCTGTGGACGCAGGGTGAACCGGACCGGCACGGTGTTGATGAACAACCCCACCATGTCCTCGACCCCGGGCAGCTCCGCCGGGCGCCCGGACACGACGGTGCCGAAGGCGATGTCGTGCCTGCCCAGGACGCGGGCGAGCAGCGTGCCCCAGACCAACTGCACGATCGTCGCCGCGGTGACCCCGCGCGACCGGGCCAGCGCGTCCAGGTCGCGGGTGAGCGCCGGGTCGAGGACGCGCCGCACCCGCTCCGGGGCCAGCGGCGCGCGGGTGCCCTCGCTCGGGGCGACCATGCTCGGCTCGGCGAACCCGGCCAGCGCCCGCGTCCACGCCGACTCGGCGGCCGGGCGGTCCTGCCTGGCCAACCAGGACAGGTAGTCCTTGTACGGCGGCGCGGGCTTGAGCGCCGCCGGGTCGTCGTAGAGGGCGAACAGGTCGGCGACGAGCAGCGGCGTCGACCAGCCGTCGAGCAGCACGTGGTGGTTGGTGATCACCAGCAGGTGCCGGGTGTCGTGCTCGCGGACGAGTGCGAACCGGATCAGCGGCGGCTTGGCGGGCACGAACCGCCGCTCCCGCTCGGCCAGCGCCACGTCGTGCTCCGGCCGGTCCAGGTACTGCCAGGGCAGCTCGACGCGGCTCGGGATGAGCGCCACGGCCGTGCCGTTCTTGCGGCGGCGGAAACCCGCCCGCAGGTTCGGGTGCCGCACCAGCAGCGCCTCGGCGGCCCGGCGCAGCCGCTCGGCGTCGAGCGGGCCGTCGACCCCGAGCACGAGCTGCACCGTGTAGACGTCCGGGCCCGCGCTGTCCAGTTCGGACTGGAACAGCAGGCCCTCGGCCAGCGGCGAGAGCGGCAGGATGTCGTCGAGCCCCTTGGGCCTACTCACTGGTGCTCCATTCGGCTTCGAACTCGTCGATCTCGTCCTGGCTCAGGTCGACCAGGTCCAGGTCGGAGGGGGTGTGACCGCCGACATCGGCGCGGACGATGGCGATCAGCCCGGCGAACCACCCGTCGGCCAGCGCGCTCACCCACGCCTCGTCCAGCACCCCGTCCGGCCAGGACCAGGTGACGGTCAGCTCGGGTCCGGTCGGCAGGTCGCGGGTCGCGGCGGTGATGTCCAGGGCGTGCGGGACCGGCATGTCCGGGTCGGCGCCCAGCGGCACGGCGGTGGACTCGTCGGCCACCGACCACAGCGCGTCGCTGCTGCTGAACCGGCCCAGGTAGTTGAAGCTCACCGGCGGCTTGATGTGCGCCAGCTCCGCCCGGGTCGACGGGTTGAGGTGGCGCAGCAGGCCAAAGCCGATGCCGTCGCGCGGCAGGGCGCGCAACTGCTCCTTCACCGTCTTGACCGCCTTCTCCGCGTCGGTGGCGGGGGCGAGGTGCACGGGGTAGGCGGAGGTGAACCAGCCGACCGTCGTCGACAGGTCGGCCCGCAGCCCGGCCGCCTCCGCGACCTCGGTCTCGCGGCCGTGGCCCTCCAGCTCCACCAGCAGCCCGTCCTGCGCCGCGAGCGCCAGCCCGGCCAGGAGCACGTCGTCGACCCCGCCGTGGAAGCGGGCCGGGACCGTGCTCAGCAGCGGCTCGGTGTGCTCGGCGGGCAGCGTGCGGGTGAGCGAGCGCAGGGTGGCGGTGGTGTCGGTGGCCGGGTCGAGGGCGCGGCGCAGCGGCAGTCCGGGCCGGTGCGACCCGACCTCCCGCCACACCGCCAGCTCGGCCAGCGCGGCGGGCCGGGTCGCCTGCTCGCCCAGCAGCCGCGCCCACCCGCGCAGCGACGTGCCGGGGACCGTGGTCGCGGCCCCGGTCTCCCACGCCGCCCGCAGGTCGTCGATGATCACCCGCCAGGACACCCCGTCGACCACCAGGTGGTGCACGACGAGCAGCAGCAGCCCCGGGTCGGCGCCCGCGTCGAACCACACCGCCCGCACCATCCGACCGGCGTCGGGGTCGAGCCCGGCCTGCGCCTGCCCGGCCTCGGCGGCCACCTCGGCGCCCTCCAGCGGAACCCGCCGCAGGCAGGTCACCGCCGACACCGACCCGACCGGCCCGACCTCCAGCGACCAGGTGTCGCCGCGGTGCAGCCGGGCGCGCAGCGCGTCGTGCCGGTCGAGGACCACCTGCAGCGCCTGCGCGTACCGCTGCGCGCTGCCCGGCGGGACGCGCAGCACCATCGACTGGCTGAACCGCCCGATCGGCCCGCCCACCTCGCGCAGCCACGCCACGATCGGTGTCTCCGGCACCAGCCCGAGGGCGGCGCCCTCCGGTTCGCTGACGCCCTCCTCGGTCCCCGCGGGCACCGCGACGGCGGCGAGCGCGGCCGGGGTGTGGTGGCGGAACACGTCCTTGGCGGTCATCAGCAACCCGGCCGCCCTGGCCCGGCTGACGAGCTGGATCGACACGATGCTGTCGCCGCCCAGCTCGAAGAACCCCTCCTCGGGGTCGACCCGGTCGAGGCCGAGGACGTCGGCGAACACGGCGCAGAGGATGTCCTCGGTCGCCGTCCGCGGCCGGTCCTCGCGCTGCCTGCGCTCCGGTGCGGGGAGGGCGGCCTTGTCGACCTTGCCGTTGGCCGTCAACGGGATGCCGTCGAGCGGCACGAAGTGCGCGGGCACCAGGTAGTCCGGCAGCCGCTCGGCCAACCGCGCCCGCAGCCCCTCCACCGACCCGACGACGTAGGCGACGAGCGCGCCGTCGCGCGCCACCACCACGGCCCCGGTCACCCCGGGCAGCTCCAGCAGCACGGCCGCGACCTCGCCCGGCTCGATCCGGTGACCCCGGATCTTCACCTGCTCGTCCGCCCGGCCGACGAACTCCAGCACCCCGTCCCGGCGGCGCCGCACCAGGTCACCGGTCCGGTAGAGCCTGCTGCCCGCCGGGCCGAACGGGTTGGCCACGAACCGCTCGGCGGTCCTCCCCGGCTGCCGCGCGTACCCCCGCGCCACCTGCGCGCCGTCGAGGTACAGCTCCCCGACCACCCCGGCGGGCACCAACCGCAGCGCCGCGTCGAGCACGTACGCCCCGGTGTTGACCACCGGCACACCCACGTTCGGCGTGCCGTCGACGGTCGCCCGCAGGGCGTCCACGGTGCACTCGGTCGGCCCGTACAGGTTGTACCCGCGCGTCCCGCCGCGGGCCACGGCCTCCCACAGCGCCGGGTCCACCGCCTCCCCGCCCAGGACGAGGACATCCGGCCACCCGCTCATCCGCCCGGCGAACGACGGGGTCACGTCCAGCACGTCGACCCGGTGCAGCCGCACGTAGTCCTCGACCGCCCGCGGATCGGCCCGGGTGGCGTCGTCGAGCACGTGCACCTCGTGCCCGGAGACCAGCCACAGCAACGCGTCCCACACCGCGTCGAAGGAGAACGACGCGGTCAGCGCCACCCGGGCCTTCCGCCCGAGGCGCTCCTCCTCCGGCCCGAACAGGTTCGCCCGGTGCTCGGCGAGCAGGTTCCCCAGCGCCCGGTGCTCGACGACGACACCCTTGGGCCGCCCCGTGGACCCGGAGGTGTACACGACGTACGCCGCGTCCCCACCCCGGATCCCGGCGCCCCGGCCGCTGTCCTCGACACCGCGAACGCCTCCCCCGGCACCGCCTGCCCCGTGAGCACTTCCCCCAGCGCTGCCCGCACTGCCCCGGGCCCCGCGAACACCTTCCGCGGCACCGCCGCGAGCGACATCCAAGATCAACTTCCCAGGGGGACCCCCGATTTCAACGCTACCGGGGGGCACCGACAGTTCGAGGTCGGCGAGGTCCGCCCCTGTGGACAACCTCAGCACCGGCCGGACCTCCGCGAGGATCTGCTCGACCCGCTCCGCCGGGTGGTCCGGGTCGACCGGGACGTACACCCCGCCCGCCGCCAGCACGCCGAACAGCGCCACCACCGCGTCCGCCGAGCGCGGCAGCGACACCGCCACCGGCACCTCGGCCGCCACCCCCCGCGCCCGCAGCCCGGCCGCGACCCGCGACACCCGCGCCGCCAACTCGCCGAAGGTCACCCGCCGCTCCCCCGCGACCAGCGCGACCGCGTCCGGCGTGGCCCCGGCCTGCGCCGCCAGCAGCGGGACGACCGACTCGGGCGCCTCCCCCGCGACGGTCCCGCCGGAGCGCAGCGACCGCCGCTCGTCGGCCGACAGCACCGACACGGCCGACACCGGGGCGTCCACGTCGGACACGAACCCGGAGAGCACCCGCACCAGCCGCTCCGCGATGCCCGCGGCGGTCGCCGCGTCGAACAGGTCGGCGCTGTACTCCACGAACCCGGCCATGGCCGCGCCCGGCCGGTCGACCACGGTGAAGGTCAGGTCGAACGACGAGACCCCGGTGTCGACGACCTCGTCGGACACCTCCAGCCCCGGCAGCGCCAGCCGCACCGGCGCGTTGTTCTGGTAGGCGAGCATCACCTGGAACAGCGGGTGCCTGGCCGCCGACCGCACCGGGTTCAGGATCTCCACCAGCCGCTCGAACGGCAGGTCCTGGTGCTCGAAGGCGCCCAGGGCGACCTGCCGCACCCGCCCCAGCAGCTCCCGCACGGTCGGGGCGCCGGACAGGTCCGTCCGCAGCACCAGCGTGTTCACGAACGAGCCGACGACGTCGTCCAGCGCCGAGTCCAGCCGCCCGGCGACCGGGGTGCCCAGCGGGATGTCCGTCCCCGCGCCGAGCCGCTCCAGCACCACCGCCAGCGCCGCCTGGAACACCATGAACGGGCTGACCCCGACCGCCGCCGCGACCGCGCGCACGCCCCGCGTCAGCTCGTCGGGGATCGCGAACTCCACCAGCCCGCCGCGGTAGGACGACTCGGCGGGCCGGGGCCGGTCCGTCGGCAGGGCCAGTTCGTCGGGGATGCCCGCCAGCGCCTCGCGCCAGTACTGCGCCTGCCGCTCGGCCTCGGCACCGTCCAGCAGTTCCCGCTGCCACGCGGAGAAGTCCGAGTACTGCACCGGCAACGGGGTCCACTCAGGACTTTCGCCCGCGATCCGCGCCCGGTAGGCGGTGCTGAGGTCCCTGGTCAGCGGGATGAACGACCAGCCGTCACCGGCGATGTGGTGCAGCGTGAACAGCAGCACGTGCTCGTCCGGCCCGGCCCGGAACAGGGTCACCCGCAGCGGCGTCTGCACCGCGAGGGCGAACTCGTACCGGGCCGCGGCGGTGAGGTCCACGCCGTCGACGACCACGAGCCCGGTGTCCGCCCGGTCCCGCACCACCTGCCGGGCGACCCCGTCGACCACGGGGAACACCGTCCGCAGCGCCTCGTGCCGCGCCAGCACGTCGTCCACCGCCGCCGACAGCGCCGCCACGTCCAGCGCGCCGCGCAGCCGCAGCGCCGACGCGATGTTGTAGGTCGGGCTCGGCCCCTCCAGTTGGTGCAGGAACCACAGCCGCTGCTGCGCGAACGACAGCGGCGCGACCTCCGGCCGCTCCCCGGCGACCAGCGGCGGGCGCGCCGCGCCGCCGTTGCGCACCGCCAGCGCCACCTCGGCCGGGGTCGGCGAGTCGAACAGCGTCCGCACCGGCAGTTCGACCGACAGCACCGACCGGATGCGGCTCACCAGCCGACTGGCCAGCAGGGAGTGCCCGCCGAGTCGGAAGAAGTCGTCGTCGACACCGACCTCCGCGACACCGAGCACGTCGGCGAACAGCTCGCACACGATCTGCTCGCGCGGGTCGCGCGGCGCCCGGTAGGCCGCCTCCACGGCGGGCGCGGGCAGCGCGGCCCGGTCCAGTTTCCCGTTGGGCGTCAGCGGAAGCTCGGTCAGCGCCACGAACGCGTCGGGCACCAGGTGCGCGGGCAGCGCGTCGGACAGGTGCGCCCGCAGTTCGTCGGCCGCCCCGCCCACGACGTAGGCGATCAGCCGCTCGTCGCGCACCACCACGGCCGCCGCCGACACCGACGGGTGCCGCAGCAACGCGGCCTCCACCTCGCGTGGCTGCACGCGCGCCCCGCGGATCTTCACCTGGTCCTCGGCCCGGCCGACGTGGACGAGCACCCCGTCCTCGTCGAACCGCACCAGGTCACCGGTCCGGTACAACCGCGACCCGTCCGGGCCCGCGACGAACCGCTCCGCCGTCGCCCCCGGTCGGTTGAGGTAGCCGCGGGCGACGCCCGGCCCGCCGACGTACAGCTCCCCCACCGCGCCCGGCAGCACCGGCCGCAGGAAGGCGTCCAGCACGCAGAGCCGGGCGCCCGCGACGGCGGCACCGCCGGTGCGGTCCCACCGGTAGGCGTCGACCGTGGTCTCGGTGGTGCCGTAGAGGTTGTGCGGGCTGCTGCCCGGCACGTCGAGCAGCCGCTCCCACAGGCTCGCGGACACCGCGTCGCCGCTGGTGATGAGCAGCTCCGGGCAGTGCCCGCCGTCGTCGAGCAACCCGTGCTCCACGACGGCCGCGAGGTGCGCGGGGGTCAGGCCGAGGCAGTCGATCCGCCGGTCGGCGACGTAGGCGGCCAGCGCCTCCGCGTCGCACAGGGTGGTGTCGTCGACGACGTCGAGGAGGTGGCCACCGACCATCCACAGCACCGGGTCCCACGCGGAGCCGGAGGAGAAGGAGGCGGTGTGCGCGACCCGCAGCGCGCGCCCGCCCGCGTGGCGGAACAGGGTGTCGCGGTGGCCGGTGAACAGGGTGGCGAGGTTGCCGTGGTCGACCACGACGCCCTTGGGCTGCCCGGTCGAGCCCGAGGTGTGGATGACGCAGGCCGCGTTCGCGGCGGTCGCCGCCGTCGGCTCGGCCTCGGCCGCGGGGAGGTCGTCGAGCCGGACGACGCACGGGTGGTCCACGTCCTGTGTGGACAGGACGACCTTGGGCGCGGCGTCGTCGAGCACGTGCCGGACCAGGTCGGCCGGGTCTATCGGCACGGCCACCCCGCCCGCCTTCAGCGCGGCCAGCAACCCGACCACCATCTCCCCGCGCGGCAGGGCGAGCCCGACGGCCACCTCCGGTCCGACCCCGTGCGCGGCGAGCACCCGCGCCACCCGGTCGGTGTGGGCGTCGAGTTCGGCGAAGGTCCGGTCCAGTGCTGCCCCGGTCAGCGCGGGGGCGTCCGGTGTGCGCCTGGCCTGCTCCCGGAAGAACTCCGGCAGGGTCCGCGTCTCCTGTGGACGGATCGGCGCGGTTGTGCCCGCGGTGAGGTCCACTGCCCCCACGCGGACGTCGAAGTCCATTTCCAGCAGGGAAAGGAGGTGGTCCAGCACCCGCTGGGCCGCCGCCTCGGTGACGGCGGGTGCCCGGTGGTTGACGGCGAGCGTGAGCCGGTCGCCCGCCGGGATCACCGTCAGCCCGAGCGGGTAGTGCGTGGCGTCGTACCCGCGCACCTCGACGACCTCCACCCCGGGCCCGGGGTCCGGCAGGTCGGCCGGGCTGAGCGGGTAGTTCTCGAACACCACCAGGCTGTCGAACAGCCGGTCGCGCCCGGCGGCCCGCTGGATGTCGGCCAGCCCCAGGTGCTGGTGGTCGAGCAGCGCCGCCTGCTCGCGCTGCACCCTGCCCAGCAGCTCACCCACGGTCTCCCGCGGGTCGAGGGTGACCCGGACCGGCACGGTGTTGATGAACAGCCCCACCATCCGCTCCACGTCCGCCAGTTCCCCGGGCCGACCCGACACGACGGTCCCGAACACCACGTCGGTGCGCCCCGTGCTCGCGCTGAGCAGCAACGCCCACATCCCCTGCACAACGGTGTTGACCGTGACACCCGACCGCCGCGCCCGCTCGGTGATCCCCGCGGCGGCGATGTCCCGGCTCAACTGCCGGGGCGCTCCCGTGGCCGGTGCCGGGGGTGGGGTGTCGACACCGGCCAGCGCGCGCCGCCACGCGTGCACGGCGGCGTCGGTGTCCCGCACCGCGAGCCAGGCGAGGTAGTCCCGGTAGGGGGGTGCGGCCTTGAGCGGCGCGTGGTCGCCCCCCGTGCCGTACAGCTCGAACAACTCCCGCAGCACAACCGCCAGCGACCACCCGTCCAGCAGGAGGTGGTGGCAGGTCAGCACCAGCAGTCGGCTGCCGCGCGCGTACGAGAACCGGATGAGCGGCCCGTTGACGACGTCGAACGGCTTCTCCCGCTCGGCCCGCTCGTCGACCGCGTCGGCCACGGTGAACTCGGCCGCGGCGTTCTTGGCGACCACGGCGAACGCCCGCCCGTCGGGTGCGGTCCGGAACCGCGACCGCAGCACGGGGTGCCGCCGCAGCACCGAGTCCGCGGCACGCCGGAGCACAGTGGGGTCGACGTCCCCGCGCAGCTCGACGCTGAGCTGCACGGTGTAGGGGTCCGCCCCCGCAGCACCGCCGCCCAGCTCCGCACCGCTGCCGACCCCCGCGCCCGGCGCGCGGTGGTCCGGCTGCGGGCGGTCGCCGCCGCCCAGGGCGTGGTAGAGCAGCCCCTCCGCCAGCGGTGTGAGCGGGAGGACGTCGACCGCGTCGATGCCCGCGGTCAGGGCGGTGACAGCGGGCAGGCCCAGGCCGGTCAGGGCGACGTCGGCGGGGGTCAGGGTGGTCCGGGTGGTCTTCGCGTGGGCGGCGAGGCCCGCGAGCGCCCGGAACCAGGCGTGGGCCAGGTCGTTGACGGCGTTCTCGGACAGCACACCGGTGGCCCACTCCCAGGTGACCGAGAGCCGGGGGCCGTCCGGGTGCTCGCGCACGTCGGCGGTCACCTCGATGGCGTGGGCCACGGCGAGTTCGGGGTCCACCCCGGCCCGCATGGCCCGGTCGCCACCGGTCAGCCCCCAGTCGGCGCCGGACGCGTCGAAGCGGCCGAGGTAGTTGAAGCCGATCACCGGGGCGGGCCCGGGTTCGACGGCCCCGCCGAGGTGGCGGGCGATGCCGTACAGGGAGGACGCGTCCCGGGTGGCCGCGAGCTGTTCCTTGGCGCGGCGCAGGGCCTCGCCCGCGGCGGAGCCGCCCGCCATGGCGTCGTCCGGGTCGACCGGGCCGGGGTCGAGGCGGACCGGGTACAGGCTGGTGAACCAGCCGACGGTGCGGGACAGGTCGCCGCCGAGGTCGCGGCCGTGGCCCTCCAGGTCGACCGTCAGGGCGGTGCCGTGGCCGCCGTGGCGGCGGCGCCAGTCGGTGGTGGCGATGACCAGGGCGGCGAGGAGGACGTCGTGGGTGGTGGCGTGGAACGCGGTGGGGACGTCGTCGAGGAGGGGGACCGTGGCGGTGGCGTCGAGGGTGCGGCGCAGGACCGCCGCGGTGGCGGCGGTGTCCCTGGTGGGGTCCAGCGGGCGGGACATGGGCAGGTGCTCCTGGTCGGAGGCGGGCCACGGTCGCCGGGTCGCGGCGGGGACGTGGCTGGGGAGGCTGCGGGACCACGCGCGCAGGGAGGTGCGCACGGCGGGCAGCACCGGTGCGGCGCCCGCCGAGGTGGCCGCGTGGGCGTCGGCGAGGTCGGACATCAGGACCCGCCACGAGACGCCGTCCACCACCAGGTGGTGCGCGGTCCAGAGCAGGCGGCCCGGCTCGTCGGCGCCCGCGTCGAACCAGGTCAGCCAGGTCATGGCGCCCGCGTCGGGGTCGAGGCGGGCGCGGTGGGCGGTGGTCTCGGCGTCCACCAGCGCGTCGACGGCGTGCGGGGGCAGGCCCGCGGTGTCGACGCGGCGCAGGACCGCCGCGGCGTCGAGGACACCGGGGGCGGGGATGTCGAGCTGCCACGGGGAGTCGGCCCAGCGGAGCAGGCGGGCGCGGAGGGCGTCGTGGTGGTCGAGGACGGCTTGCAGGGCGGCGGTGAGCGCGGCGGGGTCGGTGCCCGCGGGGACCTGGAGCTGGACGGTCTGGCTGAACCGGGCGATGGCGTCGCCGCGCCCGCGCAGCCACTCCATGATGGGGGTGGCGGGGACCGTGCCGGTGCCGTCGGTGGCGTGCACGTCGGTGTCGGACTCGACGGCGACCGCGGCGAGGCCCGCCGGGGTCTGCTGGTCGAACACGTCGCGCGGGGTGAACTCCAGGCCCGCCGCGCGGGCGCGGGCGACCAGGGAGATGGCCTGGATGCTGTCGCCGCCGATGGTGAAGAAGCGGTCGTCCGGGGCAACGGTCGGCCGGTTCAGGACTTCCGCCACGAGTCCGCACAGCACCCGTTCGCGCTCGGTCCGCGGTTCCCTGGCCACCGCCGTCGCGCGGGGGGCGTACTCCTCGGCCGTGGCCAGGCGCTTGCGGTCGAGCTTGCCGCTCGGGCTCAGCGGCAGCGACGGCACGGGCACGCACACCACGGGCACCATGTACTCGGGCAGCACCGCCGCGGCCTCGGCCCGGACCGACCTCCAGTCGGCGTCGCCGACCAGGAACGCCACCAGTTGACCGGACCGCACCGCGACCGCCGCACCCCGGACCCCGGGCTGACCGGCCAGCACCGCCTCGATCTCGCCCAGCTCGATCCGCAGGCCGCGCAGCTTCACCTGGTCGTCGGCCCGCCCGAGGTACTCCAGCACCCCGTCGCGGGAGAACCGGGCCACGTCGCCGGTCCGGTACATCCGCGATCCCGGCGCCCCGTGCGGGTCGGCCACGAACCGCGACGCCGTCAGGTCCGGTCGCCCCAGGTACGCCCTGGCGAGCTGCACGCCCGCGATGTAGAGCTCCCCGGCCACCCCGGCGGGCACCGGTCGCAGGTCCCGGTCGAGCACGTACAGCGACGTGTTCCACACCGGTCGACCGATCGGGACCGTCGCCGTGGTCAGCCCGGCCGCGCTCGGCTGCGAACTGACGTCGACCGACGCCTCCGTGGGCCCGTACAGGTTGTGCAGCTCCACCGTGGGGAGCACGGACGCGAACGCCGCCGCCAGGTCGGCGGGCAGCGCCTCACCGCTGCACAGCACCCGCCGCAGCCCCGTGCACCGCGCCGCCGACGGGTCGTCGAGGAACACCCGCAGCATCGCCGGGACGAAGTGGACAGTCGTCACCCCCTCGGCCTGGATCAGCTCGGCCAGGTACGACGGGTCGCGGTGCCCCTCCGGCCGGGCCACCACCAGCGTGGCGCCGACGATGAGCGGCCAGCAGAACTCCCACACCGACACGTCGAAGCTCGACGGCGTCTTCTGCAGCACCGGCTCCCCCGGTGCCAGCCGGTACTCGTGCTGCATCCACAGCAGCCGGTTGACGATCCCCGCGTGCGGGACCACCACCCCCTTGGGGCGCCCGGTCGACCCGGAGGTGTAGATCACGTAGGCCGGGTGCTCCGGTCGCAGTTCCACAGTGGACGGAACGCCGGCCGGCAGCGGCTCGTCCAGCAGGATGTGCGGGGTTCCCGGGGGCAACCGGTCGAGCATCGCCCGCGTGGTCAGGACGGTGACCGGCCGCGCGTCGCCGAGCATGTACGCGATGCGGTCGGCCGGGTAGTCCGGGTCCACCGGCAGGTACGCCCCACCCGCGCGCAGCACGCCCCAGATGCCCACCACCAGCTCGACCGAGCGCGGGAGCAGCAGTGCCACCACGCTCTCCGGCCCCACCCCGGGCAGCGCGGCGGCCACCCTGGCGGTCTCGGCGTCGAACTCGGCGTAGGTCAGCCGCCGCCTCTCGAACACCAGCGCCGGGGCCGAGGGGGTCGCGGCGACCTGGGCCGCCAGCAGTTCCGGCAGCGTCGTCGCGGGCACCTCGGCGGCCGTGGCGTTCCAGTCGTGCAGGACGCGCTCGCGCTCGGCGCCGAGCAGGTCGACGTCGGCGACGCGCACGTCCGGGTCGGCCAGGACGGCGCACAGCAGCCGGTCGGTGTGCCGCAGCAGCGCGTCGGCCGTCTCGTCGTCGAAGAGTTCGCTGCGGTAGGTGGCTTCGAGGTCGAGGGAGTCGTCGGTGAGGACGGCGGCGAAGGCCAGGTCGAACTGCGCGGTGCCGTTGTGCACCGGGATGTCGGCGGCGCTCACCCCCGGGATGTCGAGTCCGCGCAGGACCTCGGTGCGCAGGGAGAACAGCACGTCGAACAGCACCGAGGTCGACCCGCGCTCCGGCGCGAGGTCGGCGACGAGCCGGTCGAACGGCAGGGCCGCGTTCGCGTAGGCCCCGGCGCACACCTCGCGGACGTGCGCGAGCAGCTCCCGGAAGCTGCCGTGGCCGTCCACTGTGGAGCGCAGTACCACGGTGTTGCCGAAGTTCCCGATCACGCCCGCGACCTCGTCGCGCGAGCGGTCGACCGTCGGCGTGCCGAGCGTGACGTCGGAACTGCCGGTGTAGCGGTGCAGGACCGCGGACACGACCGCCGACAGCACCATGAACGGGGTGACGCCCTCGGCCCGCGCGAACTCCCTGACCTGCCGGGCGACGCGCACGGTCCGGTGCCGCCGCCCGCCGTCCTCGCCCACCTTCTGCGGTCGCGGTCGGTCCAGCGGCAGCGCCAGCGGTTCCGGCAGCGGGGTCAGCGCGGCCCGCCAGTACTCCACCTGCGCCGAGCGGTCCTGTTCCTGCTCCCAGGCCGCGTAGTCGGCGTAGTCCACCGCGGGCGCCACCAGGTCCTGACCGCGGTAGGCGGCGGAGATGTCGCCGAGCAGGATCTCCCAGCAACTGTCGTCCCAGGCGATGTGGTGCGCGACGAGCACCAGGACGTGCTGGTCAGGTGCCGACTTGACCACCCGCACCCGCAGCGGCGACTCCTCGGCGAGGTCGAACGGCGTCCGCCCCAGCTCCGCGACGACCTCCCTGGCGGTGCGCTCGTCCCCCTCGACCAGCAGCGGCACCGGGCTCAACCCCGGCCGCACGACCTGCTCCCCGGCGTCCGGGTACACGGTGCTCAGCACCTCGTGCCGACGGCAGGCCGCGGCGATCGCGGCGAGCAGCGCGTCGGTGTCCAGCACCCCCGACAGCCGGATGGCCGCGCACAGGACATACCCGGTCGACCCGGGGTCGAGCCGCTGGAGCAGCCACATCCGCCGCTGCGCGTCGGAGAGCGGTGCCTGCGCCCCGGGCGCGCGGCGGGTGATCGGTGCGACCTGCGCGGCGGTGAGTCCGGACTTGGCGAGCCGCTGCCGCAGCAGGGCGCGCTTGCGAGCGCGGGCGTCGTCGGTCACCGGGGTAGCCCCTCCTCGTTCGGCAGGCGGAACACCAGTGGTCCAGCGCCCGGCTCCGGATGTTAATTTAGGAAAGCCTTACCTATCAAGGGGCAGGGCTCACCCGTAGCGAGTCGGAGGACCCGTGCGTCTGGGACAGCTCGTACTCGACCCCACCCCGGTCCGCGGGAACCGCGACTTCCGGTTGGTGCTGACCAGCAGAACCCTCTGGCTGCTCGGCATCGGCCTGACCTCGGTCGCGGTCGCCGTCCAGGTGTTCGACATCACCGGTTCCAGCGCCCCGGTGGCCCTGGTCAGCCTCACGCTCGGCACCACCCTGCTGATCGGCTTCCTGGTCGGCGGCGTCCTGGCCGACCGGGTGGACCGCAGGAAACTGGTGGTGCTGGCCAGTTTCGGAGCATCCCTCGGTTTTGTCGGCCTGGCCGTGAACGCCCTGGTGCCCACCCCGCAACTGTGGGTGGTCTTCGTCTTCGCCGCCGTCCACGGCCTGATCGACGGCATCGGCGAGTCGGCGCTGACGGCGGTCGTCCCGTCCATGGTCGGCGAGAACCAGCTCACCTCGGCGGGCGCGCTGCTCGCGGTCACGACCCAACTGGGCGGCATCGCGGGCCCCGCCCTGTCGGGTCTCCTGATCGGCGGCCCCGGCCTGGCGACCTGCTACGGCGCGGCGGCGGTCATGGCCTTCGGCACGACAGGGCTGTTGCTGCTGGTCCGCCCGCTGCCGGTCCCGGAGAAGTCGGAGGACCCGGACGGCCCCGACGGCTCGGAGGGTTCGCTGCGCGAGGCGTTCCGGTTCATCAAGGGCAACCGCCTGATCTCGTCGGTGCTGCTGGTCGACCTCGGCGCGATGCTGTTCGCCATGCCGTCGGCCCTGTACCCGCAACTGGCCGCAGAGCGCCTGGGCGGCGGCCCCGAACTGGTCGGCCTGCTCTACACCGCCCCGGCGGCGGGCGCCTTCATCGGCTCGATCGTCTCCGGCTGGACGGCAACCGCCCG
The DNA here is from genome assembly GCF_021056305.1 of Actinokineospora sp. PR83. Taxonomy (NCBI): domain Bacteria; kingdom Bacillati; phylum Actinomycetota; class Actinomycetes; order Pseudonocardiales; family Pseudonocardiaceae; genus Actinokineospora; species Actinokineospora sp. PR83. The sequence continues at coordinate 24,615 of NZ_JAJCXD010000017.1, read as the reverse complement.
CCGCTCCGGCCTGATCCTCATCGGCGTCGCCGCCCTCTGGGGCGTCGCGGCGACGGGGGTCGGGGTGAGCACGGAACTGTCGCTGGTGCTGTTCCTGCTGGGCGTGGGCGGCCTGGCGGACGTGTTCTCGGAAATCCTGCGGCGGGCGTTGCTCCAGGGCAACACCCCGGACCGGTTGCAGGGCCGGGTGGGCAGCGTGTGGCTGGCCCAGGCGATCACCGGCCCGTCGCTGGGCGGGGTGCTGACGGGCTTCGCGGCCGGGTTGCTGGGTCCAGGGCTGGCCATTGCGATCGGTGGCGGGGCGTGCGTGTTCGTGGTGCTGCTGGTCGCGGCGCTCTACCCGGAACTGCGGCGGGCCAGCGTGGTCACCGAACCTGCCGACGCCTGATCTCAGGCGGGCACCGGCAGATCCGCTTCCGCTCGGCGGAGCAGGTCGGCGATGAGCCGGAGCGAGCCCTGCTCGCTCAACGCCGCACGCGTGACGCCGTCGACGGCCGCGCGGTAGACGGCCACGTCCTCGGCGCTGTGCAGCCAGACGGCGGTCCGGCGCAGTTCCAGGAACACCCCCGGCGGCAGCGAATCCGACTCCATCAGGCAGAAGGGTCCTTCGAGGGCGGGGTGCCACCCCCGCCCGAACGGCACGACCCGCAGTTCCACGTTCGGCAGGCGGGCCACGTCGACGAGGTGGCGCAACTGGGCGACCATGGTGGCCCGGCCGCCCACCTCCTGGTGCAGTGCGGCCTGGCCGATCAGCGCGACCAGCCGCGCCGGTTCCGGCCCGCCGAGCACCGCCCGCCGCGCCACCCGGCGGGCGACGTTGGCCGCCGCCTGCTCAGGCGGGAGCCCGCCCTCGGACATGATCGCGGAGATGTAGTCGGTCACCTGGAGGATGCCGGGGATCAGCAGCGGGGAAACCGTATGGATCACCTTGGCGCTGCGCTCGTATTCGCCGAAGGCTGCCACCTGCTGCCGGTGTTCCGTCGACGACAACGCGAGCCAGTGCGATTCCCCGGCACCGTGGACCAGTGTCATCACCTCGGTGTAGCGCTGCCCGCCGATGCCGAGCACGGTGAGTATCCGCGCCACGTCCTCCGGTTTGGGGATGCGCTCGCCCGTTTCCCACCGGGAGAGCGCGGCCGGGTCGCGGTCGACCCGGCCCGCGAATTCCCGGAGCCCGATTCCCCGCTCTTCCCGCTCCCGGCGCAGGATTCGCCCCAGCACCACCGCCTTCGGCGCCTTGGCCATCGCTTCCTCCTCTTGTTGTCGGCCCGCAACACCTTTGCGTGACCGACATTCCGATCCGTTTCACCTGTTGCGACCGCGTCACAACGTTGTCCCGCAGTGAAACGTCAGGGAATCTGGATACAGCAGAGGAGGAAGCGCATGCAAATGGAAGTACAGGGCGGTTCTTGGGCCACGGTGGCGGACGACTGCCCGATCACCTACGTCGTCCGCCCGGACATGGTGGAGCTCTGCTTCGGCAGCCGCGCCACCATCGAACTGTCCATGTCCACCACCGGTCTCCGCAGGCTGGTGGCCACCGCCACCGCCGCTTACCAGGAGGCCGAGCGGCGACAACCCGAAGACGACGACTGAGCCCGGCACGCGGGGAGCGTGCCGGGCCCAGTTCCCCGCCGCATTCCGGCGGGCCGATTCACAGTGATTCCGGGGGGGATTGAGATGGGCAGGCTGCTACGGGCGGGACGTGAGGTATCCGCCCATGTGCGTGAAGTACTTCTCCGCGCTCTGCACTTCACCATCGGCCGTGCGCACCGTCTTCACCAGCAGGCCCTTGCTCTTGCCGCGCCGTGCCTCCGCGCCCGCGACAATCGCCACCCCGTCGCCCTCGCGGTAGAAGATGCGGCCGGGGGTTCCGCCGTAGACCTCGCGGGAGACCTCGGCCGTCACGATTTCCAGGCGCTTGCCCCGGTGGTAGCAGAAGGCGCTGGGGTACGGGGTCGACTGGGCGCGCACCAACCGGTCCAGCTCCTCCGCGCTCCAGGTCCAGTCGATGCGGAGGTCTTCGTCGGCGCGCTTGTGGAAGAAGCTGGCCTTGGTGCGGTCCTGCTTCTGGAAGTCCCTGCGGCCGGAGGCGATCAGGGCGAGGCCGTCGACGGTGATGGGGCCGAAGATGTCCATCGACTTGGCGACCAGGTCACCGGCGGTGTCGCGGGGGCCGACGGGGAAGGCACGTTGCAGGACGATGTCGCCTGCGTCCAGGGTGGCGTCCATCAGGTGGGCGGTGACGCCGACTTCCTTCTCGTCGTTGATCAGGGCCCAGATCATCGCCGAGAAGCCCGCGTACGCCGGGAGCAGGGAGTCGTGGATGTTGAGGGTGCCGAGCCTGGGCAGCTCGAAGACCTCCGGGGAGATCCAGGTGCGCCAGTTGGCGGCGACGAACACGTCCGCGTCGAGTGCGCGCAGCTCGTCGAGGAGTTCCTGGTCGTCAGGGCGTTCGCGGAGGATGACGGGGATGCCGTTGTCCTTCGCCAGCTCTTCCACGGAGTCGCTCCACACCTGCTCGTAGACCCCGCCGCCCTGTGGGTGGGTGACAACCGTGACCACTTCGTGCTCGGATTCGATGAGCGCTTGCAAGGTGCGGTGTCCCCAAGTTTGGAAGCCGAACATGACGACCCGCATGGGTCCTCCTCCACCGTTGTCCACATTGAAGTAAGCCTGCCCTTCGTTAGGCTATCCTCACTCCGTGCTCGCCCCAAGCCCGCCTGTCCAGGCGCCCCGCCGCGCGGCCCACCGGGTCCGCTGGCTGCTCGTGGCCGCCGCCGGACTGGTCGCGGTCGCGGTGTTGTCGATCATGGTCGGCAGCAAGTACATCCCGCTGCCGGAGGTGCTGCGGCTACTGGGGGCCGACCCGACCACCAGTGAGGACGCGGCGATCGTCAACGGGATGCGGTTGTCCCGGACGTTGTTCGGGGTGGCGGTGGGGGTGTCGCTGGGGATCGCCGGTGCGCTCATGCAGGGGCTCACCCGCAACCCGCTCGCCGACCCCGGCCTGCTCGGTGTCGGCGCGGGGGCGGCGCTGGGCGTGGTGCTGACGACCAGCGTGTTCGGGGTCACCGCCCTGTTCGGCTACATCTGGTTCGCCTTCGCCGGGGCGCTGGCCGCGACGGTCGTGGTGTACCTGCTGGGCGGGCCGCACCCGGCGCGGTTGGCGCTGGCCGGGGCGGCGGTGTCGGCGCTGTTGCAGTCGATCATCAGCTCGTTGCTGCTGCTGGACTCCTCCACGCTGGACCAGTACCGGTTCTGGGCGGTCGGGTCGCTGAACGTGCCCGACTCCTCCGTGCTGCTGCAGGTCCTGCCGTTCCTGGTGCTCGGGTTGGTGCTGGCGCTGCTGACGGCGCCGGGGTTGAACATGCTGGCGCTGGGGGACGACGTGGCGAAGTCGCTCGGGCAGAACGTGACCGGGGTGCGCATCCGGGGGGCGGTGGCGATCACGCTGCTGGCCGGTGGGGCGACGGCGGTGTGCGGGCCGATCGCGTTCATCGGGTTGGTGGTGCCGCACATCGCGCGGGCGATCACCGGACCGGACCAGCGGTGGGTGCTCGCCTACTCCGCCGTGCTGGCGCCGGTCCTGCTGCTGGGGGCGGACATCCTCGGCCGGATTGTCGCCGAGCAGCGCGAGATCCACGTCGGGATCGTGGTGGCGTTCCTCGGGGCGCCGTTCTTCATCGCCCTGGTCCGCAGGCGCAAGTTGCCGGAGCTGTGATGATCACCCTTGCGCGCGTGGACGGGCAGACCACCTTCCGGGTCGGCGACCGGGGACCCTCCGGGGTGCTGCGGGCCCGGCCGTTCTGGGTCGCGGTGGTGCTGGCGGTGCTGGTCTTCCTGTGCTTCTGCCTCGGGTTGACCTTCGGCGACTACCCGCTGACCGTGTTCGACGCGATGCGGGCGCTGTTCTGGTACGGCGACCCGACCGCGGTGGACATCGTCTACGACCTGCGGCTGCCCCGGGTGCTCGTCGGGCTGCTGGTGGGGTTGGCGTTCGGGTTGTCCGGGGCGGTGTTCCAGACGCTGGCGCGCAACGCGCTGGCGAGCCCGGACGTGATCGGGGTGGCGGCGGGGGCCAACACCGCCGCCGTCGCCGGGATCGTGTTCGGGTTCGGGGCGTCGCTGGGGACCTCGACCACCGCGCTGCTCGGGGCGCTGGCCAGTGCCACGGCGATCTACCTGCTGGCCTGGCGGCGCGGGACGACCGGCTACCGGATCGTGCTGGTGGGCATCGGGGTGTCGGCGCTGTTCACCAGCCTCACCTCGTACCTGCTGCAACGGGCGGACGTGTTCCAGGCGCAGCGCGCGGTGCTGTGGCTGACCGGGTCGCTGAACCTGCGGGAGTGGAAGCACGTCGGGCCGCTGGCGGTGGCCGTGCTGGTGCTGGTGCCGGTCGTGCTGCTGATGTCGCGGTGGCTGTCGGGGCTGATGCTGGGCGACGACACGGCGCGCGGGCTGGGGGTGCCGGTGCAGAAGGCGCGGCTGGCGCTGATGCTCGCCGGGGTCGGGCTGGTCGCGTTCGCCACGGCGGCGGCCGGGCCGGTGGCGTTCGTGTCGCTGGTGTCGCCGCAGATCGGGCTGCGGCTGACGCGCAGGCCGACGCCGCCGCTGGTGGTGTCGGCGCTGACCGGGGCGCTGGTGGTGCTGGCGGGCGACCTGCTGGGGCGGCCGTTCGGGCTGCCGGTGGGTGTGGTCACCGGGGCGATCGGGGCGCCGTACCTGCTCTGGCTGCTGAGCCGGGCGAAGCGACTGGGGAGTGGGGCATGACGGACAACACCGGACTGGGCGACACAGCGCTGGACAACGGAGCGCTGGACAACGGGGCGCCGGTCAAGGCCGGTCTGCGCGCCGAGGGGCTGCGGCTGGCCTACGAGAAGCGGACCGTGATCGACGGGGTCGACCTGGTGATCCCGCCGGGCAAGGTGACCGTGGTCGTCGGCGCGAACGCGTGCGGCAAGTCGACGCTGCTGCGCGGGATGTCGCGGCTGCTGACCCCCGACGGCGGCGCGGTGCACCTCGACGGGGAGTCCATCCACCGGATGCGCACCCGCGACCTGGCCCGCAAGCTGGGCATCCTCCCGCAGTCGCCGACCGCGCCGGAGGGCATGACCGTGCGCGAGCTGGTCACCAGGGGCCGCAGCCCGCACCAGACCTGGTGGCGGCAGTGGTCCCCGGAGGACGGCGACGCGGTGAACCTGGCCCTGGCCGCCACCGACCTCGCCGACCTGGCGGAGCGGCCGGTGGACGAGCTGTCCGGCGGGCAGCGGCAGCGCGCCTGGATCGCCATGGCCCTGGCCCAGGACACCCCGTACCTGCTGCTCGACGAACCGACCACCTACCTCGACCTGGCGCACCAGATCGACGTGCTCGACCTGATCGCCGACCTCAACCACGCGGGCGACCGGACCGTGGTCATGGTCCTGCACGACCTCAACCAGGCCTGCCGGTACGCCGACCACGTGGTGGCGATGAAGTCCGGCCGGGTGGTGGCCGAGGGCGACCCGCTCCGAGTCGTCACCGCCGAGCTGGTCGAGGACGTGTTCGGCCTGCGCTGCGAGGTCATCCCCGACCCGCTGTCGGGCACCCCGCTCATCGTCCCCTTCGGCAGGCACCGCTGCGCCGTCCCGGCGGACCGCACCACCCCCGCAGACCTCCCGCACTGATCCCGAGAGCCACCACTCCCCGAAAAACCCCGAGAGAGCAGAACAATGACGACCTTCACCTCCGGCCGCTCCCGCGTGCCGACCCGCCGCCGGTTCCTCGGCCTGACCGCGGGCGCGCTCGCCCTCGGCCTGCTCGCTGCCTGCGGCGACTCCGGTCCGGGCGCCTCGGCGGGCAGCAGCAGCACCGCCGCCGCCTCGGGCCCGTGGACCTTCACCGACGACCGGGGCAAGACGGTGTCGCTGCCGCAGCGGCCGACCAGGATCGTCATGCAGGTCAACGCCGCCGCGACCCTGGTGGACTTCGGCATCAAGCCGACCGCGGTCTTCGGCCCGCAGAAGCTCAAGGACGGCAAGGCCGACCCGCAGGCCGGGGACGTGGACCCGAACGTGGTCAGCGTCGGCACCGAGTTCGGCGAGTTCAACCTGGAGAAGTACACCGAGCAGCGCCCCGAGCTGCTGGTGACGATCATGTACGGCGAGTCGCTCTGGTACATCCCGGAGGAGTCGCAGGCCGCCATCGAGGAGAAGGCGCCGATGGTCGCCATCCAGCTCGGCGGGGTGTCCGCGGCCGAGGGCATCGCCAAGTTCGCCAAGCTCGCCGAGTCCCTCGGGGCCGACCTGAACTCCGCCGAGCTGGCCAAGGCGAAGAAGGACTTCGAGGACGCGGGGGCCGCGCTCAAGGCCGCCGCCGCGGCGAAGCCGGGCCTCAAGGTGGAGGTCGTGCAGGGCACCCAGGACGCGCTGCTGGTGGGCAAGCCGAGCTTCTTCAGCGACCTCAAGTACTTCACCGAGCAGGGTGTGGACATCGTCGCCCCCACCGCGGGCGCGCAGCCCACCTGGGACGAGCTGAGCTGGGAGCGCGCCTCCACCTACCCGGCCGACCTGATCCTCACCGACGCCCGCCAGTTCACCCTGTCGCAGGACGAGCTGGCGAAGATCCCGACCTGGGCGCAGCTCCCGGCGGTGCAGGCCAAGCAGCTCGGCCTGTGGCACGCGGAGACGCCGATGTCGTACCAGAAGCTGGCGCCGGTGGTCCGCGAGCTGGCCGGGGTCATCGAGAAGGCCCGCGCGGATGTCGTTTCCTGACGCGTTCGCGGCCCGCTACCGGGACCGCGGCCACTGGACGGGCGCCCGCCTGGGCACGCTGCTCGGCGGTGCGCCCTCCGACGTCGCCCTGGTGTCGGGCTCCGAGCGGGTGACCTACGGCGAGCTGGACGCGCGCGCGTCGCGGCTCGCCGCCGGGTTGGCCGCGCTGGGGATCTCGGCCGGGGACAACGTGGTCGTGCACCTGCCGAACGGCGTGGACTTCGTGGTGCTGTCGTTCGCGCTGTTCCGGTTGGGCGCGCGGCCGGTGTACGCGCTGCCCGCGCACCGGCGCAGCGAGGTCGAGTACCTGCTGGCGCACAGTTCGGCGGTCGCCTACGTGATCCCGGACCGGCACGCGGGGTTCGACTACCGGGAACTGGCCGCGTCCATGCCCGCGGTGCCCCGGGTGCTGGTTTCCGGCGACCCCGGGAACTACACCGCCCTGTCCTCTGTGGACTCGGAGCCGGTCGAGCTGCCGCTGCCGGAGCCGTCCTCGGTGGCGCTGTTCCTGCTCTCGGGCGGGACGACCGGGCTGCCGAAGCTGATCCCGCGCACGCACGACGACTACGCCTACAACCTGCGGGCCAGCGCCGAGGTCGCCGGGCTGGACTCTTCGACGGTGTACCTGGCGGCGCTGCCGGTGGCGCACAACTTCGCGCTGGCCTGCCCCGGGGTGCTCGGGGTGCTGTCGGTCGGCGGGACGGTCGTGCTGGCGCCGTCGCCGTCGCCGCCGGACGCGTTCCCGCTGATCGAGCGGGAGCGTGTGACGGTGACGGCGCTGGTGCCCTCGCTGGCGCTGCTGTGGATGGAGGCCGCGAAGTTCGCCGGGCGCGACCTGTCGAGCCTGGCACTGGTGCAGGTCGGCGGGGCCAAGCTCAAGGAGGAGGCGGCCCGGCGGGTCACCCCGGCGCTGGGGTGCGCGTTGCAGCAGGTGTTCGGCATGGCGGAGGGGCTGCTCTGCTTCACCCGCCTCGACGACCCGCTGGAGCTGGTGGTCACCTCCCAGGGCAGGCCGCTGTCGGTCGACGACGAGATCCGCGTCGTCGACGAGGACGGTGACGCGGTCGCCCCCGGTGAGCTGGGGCAGCTCCTGACCCGCGGCCCGTACACCCTGCGCGGCTACTACCGGGCCGAGGAGCACAACGCCCGCGCGTTCACCGCGGACGGCTTCTACCTGACCGGCGACCTGGTGCGGGAGCTGCCCAGCGGTCACCTGGTCGTCGACGGCCGGGTCAAGGACGTGATCAACCGCGGTGGGGAGAAGGTGTCCGCCGAGGAGGTGGAGAACCACCTGCTGGCCCACCCGCTGGTCCACGACGCGGCCCTGGTCGGGGTGCCGGACGAAATGCTCGGCGAGCGCACCTGCGCGTTCGTGCTGGCCCGCGGCGAAGCGCCGACGCTGGCCGGGGTCGCGGCGTTCCTGCGCGAGCGCGGGGTGGCGGACTACAAGCTGCCCGACCGGCTGGAGGTGCTGCCGGAGTTCCCGTACACGGCGGTGGGCAAGGTCAGCAAGAAGGAGCTGGCCGCCCGGCTGTGAGGTGCCGAAAAGCCCCGACCCGGTTCTCCGGGTCGGGGCTTTTCGGTGCCGTCAGGCGGAAATCTCGACCAGTTCGCGGACCGCGGGGACCACGTGCGGGGCGACGCTGCCCAACTTCTCGCAGGTCTCCTCGTACTCGCGCTCGGGGGTGGAGTCGGCGACGATGCCCGCGCCCGCGCGCAGCCAGGTGCGGCCGTCCTTCTGGTAGATGGCGCGCAGCACCAGCGCCGCGTCCAGGGCACCGTCGCAGTCGGTCATCAGGACGGCACCGGCGTAGAGGTCGCGGGGGCGGTCCTCCAGCCGGGCGATGCGGTCGTAGGCGGGGAGCTTGGGGATGCCCGAGGCGGTGACCGCCGGGAACAGGGCGGCCAGCGCGGAGAAGGCGTCCTGGCCCGCGGCGAGCCTGCCGTTGACCCGGGAACCCAGGTGCTGCACGCTGCCGCGCTCCTTGACGGCCATGAACTCCTTGACCGTCACCGAACCCGGCTCGCACAGGTCGTCGAGTTCCTCGCAGGCCAGCTTGACCGACGCCGCGTGCTCGTAGACCTCCTTGGGGTCCGAGAGCAGGTCCAGCCTGCGGTCGAGGTTCGTCGTCTCGTCGCCGCCCAGGGCGCGGGTGCCCGCCAGCGGCTGGGTGCTGACCTCACCGTCGGCGGCGACCTCGGTGACCGTCTCCGGGCTGAACCCGGCGGCCCGCCAGCCGCCGAGGTCGAGCAGGAACGAGCGGGCGGGGGTGTTGCGGGTGCGGCCCAGCACGTACGTCGACACCAGGTCCACCTCGAAGGGGACGTCGACCGCGCGGGAGAGGATGACCTTGTTGAGCTGGCCCGCGCGGATGTCGGCGACCGCGGCGGCCACGGCGTGCTGGTAGGCGATCCGGCCGTCGTCGGCGGTGATCCCGACCGGGGTGGCCTCGACCTCGACCGGGTCGGCGGGGGCGCGGAGCAGGTCGCCGATCTCGGCGAGGCGGGGCACGTCGACGGTGCGGACCACGACCTCGTCGGCGCCCAGGCGGATCTCGGTGCGCGGGATCGCCAGGTGCAGCAGGGGCTGGTCGGCGACCAGGTCCGGTCTGCCCGCGACGGCGTAGGCGAGTTCGAAGCCCGCCCAGCCGAAGGCCCGCCAGCGGGACACCCCCGCGTCCGCCAGGGCCTGCTTGACCTGGGCCAGCGAGTTCCCGGTCCACGGCTGGGCGGTGGTGCGGCCGTCGACCGTGGTGCGGACCGAGTCGCGGTTGAGGACGACCTCGACCAGGCGGTCACCGGCGAACCAGAACTCCCCCGCGCGCTCGTAGACGACGTGCGACTCGAACACCCCGGACGAGGCCAGGCGCCCGGCCAGCGCCAAGGGCTCGAACCGGCCGGGAATCCTCAGTTCGTGGTATCGGTGCACGCGGCTCTCCCAAGGCGTCATCGACCGTTCTTAGGTCAGGCTTGCCTAATCTACCCCAGGTGAACGCCCGGAGAAGGGAGCAGTGTGAGATGAATTGAAGATCGGCGCGACAGTGAACCCGTTGCCCCCGTTGACACGTACTGTCAAGCCGCCCACCGGGTCATCGTTGTGCACAGGTCCATCCCCAGGCTGGGGAAAACCCGGGCGTCAGCCGCAGGCGGCGGCGCGGTCCAGGAGCAGGGCGCGCTCGCGGGTGTTGCGAGTCAGCCCGGCGGCGCGCTCGAACTCGGCGCGGGCCTCGGCGGGGCGACCCAGCTTCACCAGCAGGTCGCCGCGCACGGTCGGCAGCAGGTGGTAACGGCTGAGCGCGGGCTCGTCGACCAGCGCGTCCACCAGGTCCAGACCGGCCTGCGGGCCGTGCGCCATCGACAGCGCCACCGCCCGGTTCAGCTCGACGACCGGCGACGGGTTCACCGAGGCCAGGTCGGCGTACAGGTCGGCGATGCGCGCCCAGTCGGTGTCCTCCGGGCGGGCGGCGCGGGCGTGGCAGGCGGCGATCGCGGCCTGCGCGGTGTACGGGCCGCGCGGCCCCAGCCGCTCCGCTTTCTCCAGGGCGTCGAGGCCGCGACCGATGAGCAGCCGGTTCCACCGGGTGCGGTCCTGCTCCAGCAGCAGCACCGGCTCGCCGTTCGCGTCGACCCGGGCGCCCGCCCGCGAAGCCTGGATCTCCATCAGCGCGACCAGGCCGTGCACCTCCGGTTCGCGCGGCATCAACCGGGCGAGGACGCGGCCGAGGCGCTGGGCGTCCGCGCACAGCTCCGGGCGCATGAGGTCGTCGCCCGCGGTGGCCGAGTAGCCCTCGTTGAAGATCAGGTAGATGACCTCCAGGACCGAGGCCAGCCGCCCGGCCAGCTCCGGGCCGGACGGCACCTCGTACCGGACGTCGGCCTTGGCCAGCGCCTTCTTCGCCCGCACCACCCGCTGCGCCACAGTGGACTCGCCGACGAGGAAGGCGCGGGCGATCTCCTCGGTCTTGAGCCCGCCGAGCAGCTTCAGCGTCAGCGCCACCCTGGCCTCGGCGGACAGCACCGGGTGGCAGGCGGTGAAGATCAACCGCAGCAGGTCGTCCCGGATCTCCCCCGCGGTCGGCTCAGGGACCTCGGTCTCCAGGTCGCGGGCGATCTCCAGGTACTTGCGGTCGAGGGTCTCCCGGCGGCGGAACTGGTCGACGGCGCGGCGCTTGGCCACGGCCATCAGCCAGGCGCCGGGGTTGCGCGGGGTCCCGGTCTCCGGCCACTGCTCCAGCGCCGCGACCAGGGCGTCCTGCGCCAACTCCTCGGCCATCCCGACGTCGCGGACGAGCCGCACGAGCCCGGCGATGAGCCGTGCGGACTCCATCCGCCACACCGCCTCGACCGCGTTCGCCACGCGGCCCAGGCTACGGCCCGACTACGGGGCCTCGACCACCAGCCGCACGTCCATCTCGATGTCGTGCCCGAGCACGTCGGCGAACCGCAGCGCCCACTGCACGGCCTCGGCCCGGTCCGGCACCTGCACGATGGCGAACCCGGCGATCAGCTCCTTGGTCTCGGCGAACGGCCCGTCGGTGACCGTGGCGTCCCCGTCCTTCACCACGATCCGGGTGGCCTCCTTGGTCTCCCGCAGGCCCTCGCCTGCCAGCAGCACCCCGGCGTCGACGGCCTCCTGGATGAAGGCCCCCATCCGCTCCATCAGCTCGGGGGTCGGCGGGACACCGGCCTCCATGTCGGGGGTCATCTTGTGCATCATCATGAAACGCGGCATGTCGCTCTCCTCGATCGTCCGGCTCGAACACTGACGCGTCGAACGAGCCACCCCCGGAATCGACACCCGGCCGGAAAAAGTTTCCGCGCCCGGGTGGGCGGTGTGTAGGCGCGGCCCGGGCGGGTAGGCCACAGGGCGTCGCCTACCCCAGAGGAGTGTCATGAGGGCATACGGATTCCGCGAGTACGGGGGCCCCGAGGTCCAGGAGTACCTCGACCTGGACATGGTGGAACCGATGGCCGGTGAGCTGCTGGTCGAGGTCGCCGCGGCCGGGGTGAACCCGATCGACTGGAAGATCCGCGCCGGGTACATGAAGGACCTGCGCCCCCTGGAACTGCCCGCCGTCCTCGGCACCGAGGTCTCGGGCGTGGTCCGCGCGGTCGGCAAGGACGTCGAGGGCTTCGCGGTGGGCGACGAGGTCTTCGGCAGCACCGCCCCGAACTCCGGCGCCTACGCCGAGTTCGCGCTGACCACGGCGACCGCCACCGCGCACAAACCCCCGCACGTCTCCTTCACCGACGCCGCCACCCTCCCGGTCGCCGCCGCCACGGCGTACGACGCACTGGCCCAACTGGACCTGCGGGAGGGCCAGACCCTGCTCGTCAACGGCGCCAGCGGCGGCGTCGGGGTCGCGACCGCGCAGCTCGCCCGGGACCAGGGGATCACGGTCGTCGGCGTGGCAGGCCCGGACAAGCGGGAGCTGATCGAGTCACTGGGCGCGATCTTCGTCGAGTACGGCCCCGGCGTCGTCGAGCGCGTGCACGACCTGCTGCCGGAGGTCGACGCCATCTTCGACCTGGCGGGCGGCGACGGCCTGCGGGCGGTTGCCCCCCTGCTCGACGGCGGCCCGATCGTCACCGCGGGCGACCCGGCCACCGCGGCCGAGTTCGGCGGCACGATGGTCGAGCGCGACCGGACCGCGCGGGTGCTGGAGATCGTCGCGGGCCACGTCGCCGAGGGGAAGCTGGACCCCCAGGTCGAGGACGTCGTGCCGTTCGAGGAGGCGGAGAAGGCGGTGGCCGCGGTCGAGGTGGGCCACGCCAAGGGCAAGGTCGTCATCTCCCTGCGCTGACCCCCACCCCCGCCGGAACGGCAGCCGCGGCATCGCCGTTCCGGTGGGCGGGCCACTTCCTAGTCGTCCGCCGCCTCATCGGACTCCGACCGCACGTGGTCCACCAGCACCACGGTCACGTTGTCCCGCCCACCCGCGGCCAGAGCGGCGTCCACCAATGTGTCGGCGGCCTCCTGCGGGTCGACGACCTCACCGAGGACGGCGGCGATGTCCTGGTCGGCGACCTCCCCGGTCAGCCCGTCGGAACAGATCAGGAACCGCTCCCCGGGCACGGGCACGCGCGGCCAGAGGTCGGGCTCCGGGGGCGCGTCCGACCCCAGCGCCCGGGTGACGACGTTGCGCCGCGAGTGCACCGCGGCCTCCTCCGGGCTCAACCGCCCGGCAGCCACCATCTCGGCGACCTCGGAGTGGTCCCTGGTCAACTGCTCCAGCTCACCGTCGGCGTACCGGTAGACCCGCGAGTCCCCGATGTTGAACACCACCCACCGCGCCTCCCCGTCCACGTCGGCGAGGCACACCCCGGTGACGGTCGTCCCCATCCCCGCCTGCTCCGGGTGCCGCTCCGCGGCGGCCACGATGTCCGCGTTCACCCGCACGAGCCGCGCCCGCACGTCCTCCCCCCGCACCACCCGCTCCACGTCCAACTCGCGCAGCCCGTCCACCGCCATCCTGCTGGCCACGTCCCCCGCCGCGTGCCCACCCATCCCATCGGCGACGGCGAACACCCGCCCCTCCGCCAAGAAGCTGTCCTCGTTGGCGGCGCGCACCAACCCCACATCAGTCGCGGCCCCCACCCGAATGACCGGAACGCTCACACCGACCTCCACCCGCTCCCGCGGACGACACCGCCCGCACCCGCAAGAATGTTGCACACCGCCACTACCTGGGGTACCCCAATCCGCGGGCGGTGCACCGCACTGTGATCGAAAGAGTGCGTCCCCCGTGGACTGGGGGTGCCCTCGACACACGCGGTGATCTGCGGGATCAAGCGCCGGGAGCGGTGGGCGGGGCGCGCGGGAACCGCAGCCCGCGCGAACCCGCCACCGGTCACATCAGGGATCGGTCAGGGACGCGCGTAGCCCTCGCAGGCGAGTTCGTAGGTGTCGTTCTCGTCCTTGAAGCAGAGGATGACGTAGCGCGGGCCGCCTGCGATGTCGACGGGCACGTTCATGGTGGCGGTGGACACGTCGTTGCAGTGCAGACTGGTGCTCCTCGGCGGCCATTCGGTGCCGTTGACGTCGTAAGCCCAGGCGTAGAGCCGACGGCAGTTGCTCGCCTTGAACGAGTAGTCGATGTCGACCGACCGCTGGTGCCAGCGCAGCTTGCCGAGGGCGTAGGTCGCGCCGTAGCGGAGGATCGGATCGATCGAGCTGGACGGGTCCGCGGTGGTCGTGGCGGGTGTCGCGGTCGCGACCGGTGCCCCGGCCAGAACGGTCGCCGCCACGACCGCGGTCACGGTGGCGTACGCCTTCGCCCGGCGGACTGGCTCGCCTGTCCTCCAGCCACCTGAGCGGCGTACCTTCGCGCCGATTCCCATCATGGATCTCCCCTTTCGCCACCACGTGTCGGCTGACGGCGAAAGGCTCGCAGTGTTCACTGCAATCGCACTGCAGTCCTACGGAAAGTAACTGGTCAGAGGTACGATCGAGCCGGGGAGGGGGGTGTTCGCATGCCTGATCTTCGGTTTGGCGTGCTCGGCCCGGTCGTGGTCTGGCGTGGGGTGGACACGGTCGAGATCGGCTCCGACAAGTGCCTGCGCGTGCTCGGGGTGCTGTTGCTGCACGCCAATCAGCGAGTGGACCGCCAGCGGATCATCGAGGGCGCCTGGGACGGGAACCCGCCGAGGAGCGCGGTGAACCTCGTCCAGAAGTACGTCGGTGACGTGCGCAGATCGCTGCAACTCGATCGCGGTTCACTGCAGACGATCGGCACCGGCTACCTGTTGCGGGTGGCCCCCGACCAACTGGACAGCGACCAGTTCGCCTCCCGCCTCGTCCGGGCGCGCGAAACGAAGAGCGGCGGTGATCTCACCGCGGCCCGGCAACACCTCGCCGAGGCCGTGAAGTTGTGGCGCGGGCCTGCCTTCAGCGGCATCGACACGCCCGCGGCCACCACCGAACGCGCCCGGCTCGCCGAGTACCGGTGTGGTGCGCTCGAGGACCTCTCCGAGCTCGACCTGCTGCGCGGCGAGCACGCGCTGGCCGTCCCCGAGCTGACCCGGCTCGCCGAGGAGCACCCGTACCGCGAACGCGCGCGAGAGCTGCTCATGATCGCGCTCTACCGCAGTGGGCGCCAAGGCGATGCGCTCGCGGTGTTCCACGACGTCCAGCGACTGCTGGCCGACGAGCTCGGCGCCGACCCCGGGCCCGGGCTGCGGCGTGTGCACGCGCAGATCTTGCGCGCGGACCCCGCACTGGACTGGGTCGCCACGGCCGGGCAGCAGCGGCCGATCGCCCAGTTGCCCGCGGACATCCCGGACTTCACCGGGCACGTCGAGCCGCTGGGCGAGCTGCTGGAGCTGCTGGTCGAGCGCCAGGTGGTGGTGATCGTCGGCGCGCCGGGGACCGGGAAGTCGACGCTCGCGGTGCGCGCGCTCCACCAGGTACGGGACGACTACCCGGACGGCCAGCTCCACCTCGACCTCGCAGGCACGTCCGAGGTGCCCCGGGACCCGGCGCAGATGCTGGCCGAGTTGCTGCGCGCCCTCGGCGTCACGGACGCGGTCATGCCCGCCGGTCTGCACGAACGAGCCGCCCTCTACCGGTCGCGGCTGGCCGACCGCCGCCTGCTGGTGTTGCTCGACGACGCGGCCTGCGCTCAGCAGGTCCGGCCGCTGCTGCCGCCATCCGGCGGTTGCGCGGTGGTGATCACGAGCCGGCACCGGCTGGCGGACCTGGCCGGTGCCGAGCACGTCGAGCTGGACGTGTTGTCCCCGCGGGACGCCCGTGACCTGCTGGCCCGCATCGCAGGCGCGGAGCGCGTCGAGCGGGAACCGGGGGCGGCCGATGCGATCGTCGAGCTGTGCGGGTACCTCCCGCTGGCCATCCGGATCGCAGGCGCGAAGCTCGCGGGCAGGCGCGGGTGGACCCTGCGGGTGCTGCGCGACCGCTTGGCGGACGAATCCCGGCGCCTGCGCGAGTTGCGGGTCGGCGACCTCGACGTGCGAGCCAATTTCGACCTCAGCCTCCGCCAGCTCCCCGAGGAAACTGTCCGGGCGTTCCGGCTGCTGGGGTTGCTGGGCGCGGAAACACTGCCCGCCTGGGTGATCGGCCCGCTGCTCGGTGGACAGGTGGGGCACGACGTGCTGGACGCCCTGGTCGATGCCTACCTCGTACGCCTGGTGACCACCGACTCCGCGGGCCAGCCGCGGTATCGATTGCACGACCTGCTGCGCGCCTACGCGACAGAAGGCGCATCGGGCAACTACCCGGTCGCGGAACGCCGGGCGGCGGTGGAGCGAGTCATCTCGGCCTGGCTCGCCCTCGCAGAGCAGGCCCGGGAGTTGCTCTACCCCAGCCTCTTCCGGCCGACGCCGGGCCGTTCACCGCGCTGGAGCCCGGATCACCGGGTCGTCGATCCCCTCGCCTGGTTCGACGCCGAGCGCGGGACGCTGCTGCGCGCGATCGAACTCGCGACCGAGTGGGGTTTCGCCGAGCTCGCGTGGGAGTTGGCGGTCGCCGCGGTGCCGTACTACGACCACCGCAGCCTCTACCAGGACTGGAACCACAGCCACCGGCTCGCGTTGGCAGCGGCCACAGCGGCAGGTGACACCCACGGCGAAGCGGCTTTGCTGCAAGGACTGGGCCAGGTGCACATCTACCTCGACGAGGTGGACGAAGCCCGCCAGGACCTGCGCCGGTGCGTGGAGCTGTACCGGGCCACCGGCGATCGACGCGGCGAAGGACTCGCGTTGGCGAGCCTGGGCACCGTGCACCGCGTCCGCGGCGAACTCGATGCGGCGCTGGCCATCGACAAGGAAGCGCTGGCCCACTTGGTCGCCGCCGGGCACCGGCAGGCGGAAGCACAGATCCGGACCGCCATCGGCATCATCGGCTTCGACCGGGGCTCCGACGACGCAGGTCTGTGGATCGAGGACGGCCTGCGGATCGCCCGGCACCTCGGCGACCGCCACCGGCAGGCGGTGATCCTCCGCACGCTCAGCCGGTACCACCTGGGCATCGGCGACACCCCGGCCGCGCTGCGCGACCTCACCGAAGCGTTGACGATCTTCAATGAGATCAGCGACGAGCGGTGCGGTGCCTACACCGACCAACGGCTCGGCACGATCTACGCGGAGCTCGGTGACCGTTCCCGCGCGGAGTCGGCCCTCCAGCGCGCGGCACTCGTCTTCCGCCTCAACGGTGACCGCAGCAACGAGGCCGCGTGCTGGCAGCAGCTCGGCGAACTCGAAAGCGAGCTCGGTGACGCTGCCGCGGCCCAGCGCCACCTGGGCTCGGCGGTCGAGCTGTGGCGGGCCATCGATCTGCCCGAGCGCGCCGACGCCGTGCAGGCCGCGCTCGACGCGGTGACCGGCAGTCAGAGCCGCAGGAGAGCGAACCGCGACCCGATATGGAGGTAGGCGCGTGGAGGTAGGCGCGTCGCCGGAGCCGGATCTGGCTGGGGGGCCGTACCACGAGGGGATCGAACGATCTTCGCTCGGTAGCCGGCAGCGGATCGTCACCGCTGATGACACCGCCTGCTTCCGGCCTGTCAACGGCACCCGTCGGCCTGAGCGATACCGGCTCTGACATGCGGTGGAGCCGGTACCGGGACTCGAACCCGGAACCTTTCGCTTACAAGGCGAGTGCTCTGCCAATTGAGCTATACCGGCGTCGGCGCCCTCGGGCGCCGACGCCATCCTAAGGCCGGAGCCCGCGCGGTTGCGGGGTGGGCCGGGATCGGAGACTGTCGCCTGGACGGCCGGGGTCACCCGGGAGAGTGACGCTGGTGTGGGGAGGCGGTTGTGGGGCGCTTCGGGCGCGGTGGTCGGCGGGCGGGGCTGTGGTGGCAGCGCAACCGGGCCGCTGAACCGGCGGGCGGTGGGGTGGCGCCGGTGGCGGGTGAGGCGGTGGAGGGGCCTGCCCAGCTCGGGGAGCGGCAGGTGCACTTCGTGCTGGACCTGGCGTTGCGGATCGGGGAGGTGCAGATGACGTCGGGGGCCGGGGCCTCCGACGTGACGGCGACGATCATCGCCGTGGCCGCTGCCTACGGGTTGCCGCACTGCGAGGTGGACGTGATCTTCACGTCGATCACCGTGGCGTGCTGGCGGGGGACGGAGGAGCCGCCGATCACCTCGTTGCGGGTGGTGCGGTCGCGGTCCCTGGACTACACGCGGTTGGCCGCGGTGGAGAACCTGGTTCGGCGGATCACCCGGCAGCAGGTGTCGGCGGAGGACGCCCATGTCGAGTTGGAGCGGGTCACCGCCGCTGAGCACCCCTATCCGCGGTGGGTGGCCACTGCCGCGTGGGCGGGGATGGCTGTGGCGGTCACCGTGCTGATCGGTGGGGATCTGCTCAGTGCGTTGTTCGCCGGTGGGATCACCGCGGTGGTGGATCGGGTGGGGCGGGTTCTGAACAGGAGGGCGCTTCCCTTCTTCTTCCAGCAGGCTGTCGGGGGTGCGTTGGCAACCGGTGGGGCGCTCGCGCTGTTCGTCAGCGGGTGGGTGCCCGCGGCTCGGCCGACGCTGTTGGTGGCGGCTGCCATCACCGTTCTGCTGTCCGGGCTGTCCGTGGTCTCCACCGTGCAGGACGCCATCAGCGGGTACAACGTGACCGCGGCGGGGCGGACCATGGAGGTCTCGCTGATGACCGCGGGGCTGATCGCGGGTGTCGTGCTCGCCTTCAACGTCGCCACCGCGCTCGGGATGCAGTACACGCCCCTGGCCGATCCGCTGCCGCCCAGTGCGCTGCGGCTGCCGGTGCTGGCCCTGGCCGGGGCCGCGGCCTCGGGGTGCTTCGGGTTGGCCAGCTACGCGACGCCGAAGGCGCTCCTGGTCTCGGCCGCGGCCGGGGGGATCGGGGCGGCGGGGTTCGGGGCGCTCTCCCTGACCGGGGCGGGGCCGATCGCCGCTTCCGCGGGGGCCGCCGTGGTCATCGGGTTCGGGGGTGGGGTGGTTTCGCGGCGGTTGGGGATGCCGCCGTTGGTGGTGGCCGTGTCGGGGATGGTGCCGTTGCTGCCGGGCATCACCACCTACCGGGCGCTCTACCAGCTCGCGGTGGAGCGGACCGTCAGCGGGCTGCCGACGTTGATGTTGGCTGCCGCGATCGCGTTGGCGCTGGCGGCGGGGGTTGTCCTGGGCGAGTACCTGGCGCAGCCGGTGCGGTCGGGGTTGGGGCGGTTGGAGCGGCGGTTGGCCGGGCCGCGCATGTCCGGGCCGCTGCGGCCGACCCGGCGCCGGTTGGAGTGACCGGTCGAGTGACAGATTGCACCCAATTCGCGCCCCGCTCGCAGGACGCGGGGTCGGCCCGCGTTGGCTAGCCTCAACAGGCCAGGCGAGCTCCCCGGTTCGACAGGAGGCACTTCCAGCGTGAGCAGCGAAAACGCTCCCGGGTCCGACGGCGCGGACTTCATCGTCGCGGCGAACCGGTTGCCGGTCGACCTGGAACGGTTGCCCGACGGCACCCAGCGCTGGAAGTCCAGCCCCGGCGGCCTGGTCAGCGCGCTGGCCCCGTTCCTGCGCAGCCACAGCGGCGCCTGGGTGGGCTGGCCCGGCGTGCCGGACGTGGAGCTCGACGAGCTGACCGAGGACGGGCTGCGGCTGCACCCGGTGTCGCTGACCTCCACCGAGGTGCGCGACTACTACGAGGGCTTCTCCAACGGCACCCTGTGGCCGCTCTACCACGACGTCGTCGCCACCCCCGTGTTCGACCGGGGCTGGTGGGACACCTACGTCAAGGTGAACCACCGCTTCGCCGAGGCGTGCGCGAAGGTGGCCGCCCCGGGTGCGACCGTGTGGATCCAGGACTACCAGTTGCAACTGGTGCCCTCGATGCTCCGCGACCTGCGGCCCGACCTGCGGATCGGGTTCTTCCTGCACATCCCGTTCCCGCCGACCGAGCTGTTCATGCAGCTCCCCTGGCGCGCGGAGATCGTGCGCGGGCTGCTCGGCGCCGACCTGGTCGGCTTCCACCGGCCCGGCGGCGCGCAGAACTTCCTCTGGCTCGCCCGGCGGCTGCTCGGCCTGGAGCCGACCCGCGGCGCGGTCGGCGTGCGCACCCGGCCGGGTGTCATCCAGCTGGGCAACCGGGCGGTGCGGGTGGGCGCGTTCCCCATCTCCATCGACTCGGCCGGGCTGGACGCGCTGGCCCGCAAGAAGGAGACCGTCGCCCGCACCCAGCAGGTGCGGGCCGACCTGGGGAACCCGAAGAAGATCATCCTCGGGGTGGACCGGCTCGACTACACCAAGGGCATCGACCGCCGCCTCTACGCCCTGCACGAGCTGCTGCAGGAGGGCAAGGTCGACCCGGACGAGGTCGCCATGGTCCAGCTCGCCACCCCCAGCCGCGAGCGGGTCGAGCACTACCAGCGGATGCGCGGGGAGATCGAGCAGATCGTCAGCCGGATCAACGGCGAGTTCGGCCGGGTCGGGCGCCCGGTCGTGCACTACCTGCACCAGTCGGTGGGGCGGGCGGAGCTGGCCGCGTTCTTCGCCGCCGCCGACGTCATGCTGGTGACCCCGGTGCGCGACGGCATGAACCTCGTCTGCAAGGAGTACGTGGCCTGCCGCCACGACCTGGGCGGGGCGCTGGTGCTGTCGGAGTTCGCCGGGGCCGCGGCGGAGCTGACGAGCAGTTTCCTGGTGAACCCGCACGACCTCGACGGTGTCAAGAACGCCATGCTCGCGGCCCTCACGATCGATCCAGCAGAAGGCCGCCGTAGGATGCGCGCGCTGCGGCGACAAGTGCTGACCCACGACGTCGACCGGTGGGCGCGCTCATTCCTCGACGCACTGGATCCAGAGCACGGCCACTAGCGCCCTGTCGTTCCCCTGACACCGATGTCCCCAAGGAGAAGGCGTTGACCGCCGAGGCCCTCCCCGCCGAACTCCGGCGTGCGATCGTGCAGCTGGCCCGCACCCCGCGCCTGCTGGTCGCCTGCGACTACGACGGCACTCTCGCGCCCATCGTCGAGGACCCGGAGAAAGCGCGCCCGCACACCGAGTCGGTCGGTGCGCTGCGCTCGCTGGCCGGGTTGCACGAGACCACCACCGCGGTGATCTCCGGGCGCGCGCTGCGCGACCTGGCGACGCTGTCGCGGCTGCCGTCGGAGGTGCACCTGGTCGGCAGCCACGGCTCCGAGTTCGACGTGGGCTTCGTGCACGCGCTCGACGCCGCCGCCCGCGAGCTGCACCAGCGCGTGGAGGCCGAGCTGGACAAGCTGGTCGACGGCGCGGTCGGCGTGCAGCTCGAGGTCAAGCCCGCCAGCATCGCCGTGCACGTGCGCCGCACCGACCCGGAGACCGCCGAGCGGGTGCTCGGGCTGGTCCGCTCCGGGCCGTGCACCTGGGCCGGTGTGCAGGTCACCGAGGGCAAGGCGGTGGTCGAGCTGGCCGTCGTGCAGACCGACAAGGGCCACGCCCTCGACGTGCTGCGCCACCAGGTCGGCGCCACCGCGGCGATCTTCGTCGGCGACGACGTGACCGACGAGAAGGCCTTCGCCCGGCTCTCGGGCCCCGACCTGGGCGTCAAGGTCGGCGAGGGCGAGAGCCTCGCGGGCTACCGCATCGCCGACCCGGTGGCGGTGGCCAAGATGCTGGCGTTCCTGCTGGAGGAGCGGCGCAACTGGCTCTACGGCGAGCAGGCCCCGCCGATCGAGCGGCTGTCGATGCTGGCCAACGAGCGCTCGGTCGCCCTGGTGACCCCGGACGCCCGGCTGACCTGGCTGTGCCACCCGGAGCCGGACTCGGCGGCGATCTTCGCCGACCTGCTCGGCGGGCCGACCGCTGGCCACTTCTCCGTCTCCCCGGAGCGCGGCGGGCTGCCGCTGGGCCAGCGCTACCTGCCCGGCACCATGACCGTGGAGACCCGCTGGTCGGGCCTGCTGGTCACCGACTACCTCGACCACGGCGCCGAGGAGTACCGCACCGACCTGACCCGGGTCCTGTCCGGCACCTCCGCGGCCGTGGTGGAGTTCGCCCCGCGACCGGAGTTCGGGCAGGTGCAGGTGCGCCTGGAGGCCACCGAGGACGGCCTGCGGGTGCTCGGCACCTCCGACCCGATCGCCCTGCGCTCCCCCGGCGTCACCTGGGAGATCACCTCCGACGGCATGTGGGACGCCGCGCGCGCGGTCGTGCAGCCCACCGCCGACGCCCCGGTGGTGTTCGAGCTGCGCTGCGGCACCGACGACCTGTCGCCCAAGGCGCAGACCGAGCCCGAGCGCAAGGCCGTCGCGGGCGAGTACTGGTCGACGTGGCTGGACACGCTGGTGCTGCCCCCGGTGGAGAAGGAACTCGTGGCCCGCTCCGCGCTGGTGCTGCGCGGCCTGTGCCACAGCGAGACCGGCGCGATCATGGCCGCGGCCACCACGTCGCTGCCGGAGGAGATCGGCGGCGTCCGCAACTGGGACTACCGCTACTGCTGGCTGCGCGACGCGTCGATGACCGCCAAGGCCCTGGTGTCGCTGGGGTCGACCGCGGAGGCGGAGGCGTTCCTCGGCTGGGTGCACGGGGTCCTGGAGACCGTGGCCGGGCCGGAGCGGCTGCACCCGCTGTACACGATCGCGGGCACCACGCTCGGCCCGGAGGCCGTGATCGACACGCTGCCCGGCTACGCGGGTTCGCGCCCGGTCCGGGTCGGCAACCTGGCCAACCAGCAGGTCCAGCTCGACGTCTTCGGCCCGGTCGTGGACCTGGTGGCCGACCTGGCCGAGGCCCGCGGCGAACTCACCGACGGCGACTGGACCATGGTCTGCGCCATGGCCGAGGCCGTCACCCGCCGCTGGCACGAGCCCGACCACGGCATCTGGGAGGAGCGGCACCGCCCGCGCCACCACGTGTACTCCAAGGTCATGTGCTGGCTGACGATCGACCGCGCCATCAAGCTGGCCCAGGCCCACGGCCGCGAGGTCGACCCCACCTGGGAGCCGCTGCGCGCCCAGATCGCCGACGACGTCCTGACCAACGGCTGGAACGACGAGATCAAGTCGTTCACCACCGCCTACGACGGCACCGACCTGGACGCGGCCACCCTGCTCATCGGCATGGTCGGCCTCATCGACCCCACCGACGAGCGCTTCGTCGCCACGGTCACCGCCACCGAGGCCGAACTCCGCTCCGGCTCCACCGTCTACCGCTACCACCGCGACGACGGCCTCCCCGGCGACGAGGGCGGCTTCCACCTGTGCGCGGCGTGGATGATCGAGGCCTACCTGCTCACCGGCCGCCGCACCGAGGCCGAGGACCTGTTCGCCCAGATCGTGGACGCGGCGGGCCCCACGGGCCTGCTGCCGGAGGAGTACGACCCGGTCGCGGAGCGCTCGCTGGGCAACCACCCGCAGGCGTACTCCCACCTGGGCCTGATCCGCTGCGCGCAACTGCTCTCGGCCTGAACCGGCACGCACTGAAACGGGTCTCTTCCCTTGGAGCTCTTCCAGGGGAAGAGACCCGTTCCGGTCCGACCCCGCTTCGCGGCGAGGGCTGACACAAACCGGCCGGCTTCGCACGAACAGTGGTCACCCGAGCGCGGGGCGTGGTTAGACTCTCCCGACCGTACGCCGCACCGAGCGGGAGCAGCCATGTCCGTCGAGCAGCCCAGCCCCCCGGAGGCCGTGGACGCGGTCCGCGCGGACGTGCGCATCGAGGCCGACCGGTTCACCCGCGGCGAGACCGGTGGCGCTTCCGACGCCCAGGGCGGCGCGTTCGTCGTCAACCCGGCCGAGCTGGAGGCGCTGATCAAGGGCTGGGAAGTGCTCCAGGCCGGCATCGAGCGCAACGACGCGGCGCTGGCCGAGGCCGCCCGGAACGCCCAGCACCCGATGGCGGCCGACGCGGTGAGCGGTGACGTGGCGATCCGACTGAACGGAGCCATCACCACGGCGCTGGTGGGCAACATGGAGATGCGGGAGTACGCCAACCGGTACCTGGAAGCCCTCCGCGCCATGTCCCCCCGGTACCGGAACACCGACGACTCGGCCGCGAGCGGCCTGCGGGATGGGAGCTGAGCCGTGGCGGGGATGACCGGGGACGACATCTACCGAAACTTCCACGAGGCACCGGGCTCCGGTTCGCTGCACCGCTCGGCGGACGGGTTGCGGGAGGTGGCCGGGCAGTACGACGTGAACGTCGACCACCTGATCGCCCTGGTGGCTCAGATGGAGGGCTGCTGGACCGGCGAGGCGGCCGGGGCAGCGCACCGGGCGGCCGGGCCGCTGTCGGTGCGGCACGAGGCCGGGGTGCCCGTCGTGGAGGGGCTGCGCGGGGTCGCCACCCAGCAGGCGGGCGCGTTCGAGGCGGCCAAGCGGGCGGTGGTCGAGGTTCCCCCGCTCCCCGCGTTCTCCCTCAACCCACTGGACCACATCTGGCCCGCGGACGGGAAGCCCTACTTCCAGAAGGTCGTCGACCACGTGGTGGCGAACAACACCAACGTGCAGGTCATGCGCAACTACGAGGCGAACACCGCGCACACCAGCGCCACCATCCCGGCCGCGCTCGGCCAACTCAGCGGCGACGGCACCCCGCTGTCACTGCGCGAGCCGACGGTCCAGAACACCGGCATCGTCGTCAGCGACCCGGCCGCCCCCGGCTCGACCGGCCACGCGGGCGCCCCGCCCGCGCACCCGACCACGCGAACCTCGACCCACGTGGCCCCGCCGCCGGGCGCGGCGCCCGCGGTGACAGCCGATCCCGCGCCCGCCCCGGTCTCCGCGGGCACCACGACCCCGGCCACGACCGCACCGAGCCCGGTGCACACCGGCCCCGGGCTCGACCAGCAACCGCTGCCACCTCGCCCACCGGCGCCGGTCAGCCAGGTGGGCCCGGGCCCGCTCCCCGGCGTGGCGGGCACCGGCGTCGGCCCGGCAGGTGGCCGCGGCGCGGCCGGGTCGGGCGACGCGGCAGGTCC